>NZ_CP108144.1 GCF_036206005.1 Streptomyces sp. NBC_00178 | reverse complement strand
TATGCAGCGGCAAGCCGCTGCATAGAGCGCGAATTGCGCAAGCGCAATTCGAATTCCGGCGCAAGCGCCGGAATATAATTCCGTAAACGGAATTCTGAACGGAATGCAATTCGCGCAAGCGCGAATTGCGGGAGTCCCCGCAAGCGGGTCCTCCTGGGCTGGCTGCGAGGGGCGGGTGCATCACGCCCGGGCCTGTGTAGGGTCTGGGGTTACTGTCCACGATCCCACAACGGATGTGACGGCTCGTCGGGCGCCGGCCTCACCATAGTGACGGGTTCCGCTGCGCTCCACCCTGACCACTCCCCCAGCCCCGAAACCCCCGGCCAGGCTCGCCAACACCCCGTCAACATACGGGGCAACCGGCCACTTCGAAGTAAGATTCGGCCATGCATCACTCTGAGGGTGAAAGTTGGCATGCGAGTGATGCATCATGGTCTCTGCCTGTGTAGTGTTTGGGTCCAGGCACTACAACCCATGCCACACCATCGCACCGGTGACCTTCCATTCTGATTACGCGCGACATTCTGCGAAAAGGAGAGCACGGGAAATGGCCGTGAAGTTGCGTGACCACCAGATCGAAGCCGTTGCCGCCATTGTGCGGGGCTTCGATATCCCGCCGGGCGGTATCCCCGTTAATGGCCTTCGCGGTCAGGTGCACGCCGCGTGTGGCACGGGAAAGACCATCATTGCGGCGACATCGGCGAAGCGCATTGTGCCCAAGGGTCGCGTTCTCGTTCTGGTGCCGACGCTGGACCTGCTGACGCAGACCGTGCAGGCGTGGCGCGAGGCTGGGCATGCGGGGCCGGCGGTTGCGGTGTGCAGCCTCACCGACGACCCGGAGCTGTGGAACCTCAAGGTGCGCTCCACGACGAATCCCGTGCAGTTGGCTCTGTGGCACGGCTCGGGGCCGGTGACCGTCTTCGGGACGTACGCCTCGCTGGGTGTCCTGGCGGAGGCGTTCGAGGGTGCCTACGGGCAGCAGCTGGCCCCGATGGACCTGACGGTGGTCGATGAGGCCCACAGGACCAGTGGCTCGATGGGTAAGGCGTGGGCGGACGTCCACAACCAGGGTGTCATCCCCTCGCACCGTCGGCTGTACCTGACGGCGACGCCGCGGATCTGGGAGGAGCGGCTGAACCGCGAGGTCGCGGAGGGAGTGCGTGACCCGCTGCCGCGCGAGATGGCGGCCTCCATGGATGACGAGCGAGTCTTCGGGCCGGTCTTCTACAAGCTCTCGTTGGCGTCGGCGGTGTCTCGGGGCTTGCTGGCCCGCTACCAGATCATCGTCCTGGAGCTCCAGGACCCGGTGGTCACGCCGGAGCGGCTTATGGGTGAGGAGCGGCACAGCGAGAAGGTCCGTGGGGAGCGCCTGGGGGCGCTCCAGGCGGCGTTGCTGCACACGATGGCGCAGCACGGGTTGTCGACGTGCATCACCTTCCACCACCGGACGATAGAGGCGCAGGCGTACGCGGAGGGCCTGGAGCGCGTGGCGGCGAAGCTGCACGCTGACCAGCCCGAGAAGTACCCGGCGGCGATCTGGGCGGACTGGCTGTGTGGTGAGCACGCGCCCGAGAGCCGGCGGGGGGTCCTGGGGGGCTTCGGGTCCACCGCGCAGCGGGCGGTGCTGTCGAACTGCCGGGTCCTGGGCGAGGGCGTCGACATCCGGGCGGTGGACTCGGTGGCCCTCCTGGACCCCAAGGGGGCGCCGCACGACATCGTCCAGGCGATCGGCCGGGCGCTCCGTCAAAAGCCCGGACAGGGCAAGGTGGCCTCTTTGATCGTGCCGGTATTTCTCCAGCCCGGAGAGAAGCCGGAAGACATGTTCACCTCCGGATCGTATAAGCCCTTGGTGAAGGTATTGGAGGGTCTGCGCGCTCACGACGAAGAGGCAATCGAATTGCTCGCGATTCCGCAGGAGCCTCAGAAGGACGTTGCGCAGCCCTCGGAGTACATCGGTCCGCCACCCGAGGAAGGCGAGGACGAATCCCGTCTGCTACTTCGTTTTGCGGCTCCGCGTGATCCGGTGATGGTCGCGGACTGGGTGTCCTTCAACGTGATCGACACCGAACGCCAGGACTGGGGGCGTGGCTGGGCGTCGCTCAAGAAGTTCGCGGATCGTGAGCATCACGCCCGAGTTCCGTACGGGCACAAGGAGGGCGCGTACCCGCTGGGGCAGTGGGTCGCGGAGCAGCGACGGGCGTACGGAGCGGGGCAGATGACCGGCCAACGGGCGCAGCGGCTGGAGAAGCTGGGCATGGTCTGGAACCCGGCCGATGAGCGGTTCCAGGAGAACCTTCAGGCCGCCAAGGCATACTACGACCAGCACTGGACCCTCTGCGCGCCCCGGTCCGCGACGATGCTGGACCGGCCGGTGGGGCAGTGGCTGTCCAACCTCCGCCGCGCGGGTGCACTGGAGGGTCACCCCGAGTGGAAGACGGCGCTGGAGGCCGTGGACGAGCACTGGAACCCCGCATGGCCGGCGGAGTGGCAGAGGCACTACGCCGCACTGCGGGAGCTGGTGCGTGACGAGGAAGGCCCGGGGGAGGTCTTGCCCGGCTTCACCGTGCACGGGATGGACGTGGGGCGGTGGCTGGCCCGGCAGCGGCAGCCCGGGGTGTGGGCGGACCTGGTCGAGGGGCAGCGGGAGCGCCTGGAGGCCATCGGCGTCACCCCGCTTCCTGTGACCGTGCTCCCGGAGCTCCCGCCCACGGAAGGGGCGACCGCGCCCGCGAAGCCGCTGAGTGCCTTCGAGAAGGGTGTTGCGGCCCTGGCGCAGTACAAGGCCCGCACGGGCTCTGTGACGGTTCCAAGGGGGCACGTAGAACGGCTGGACGACGGGGCAGAAGTCCGGCTTGGGGTATTTCTGTCCAACAGCAAGAGCCGTAGGGCCAAGCTGACCGCCGACAAGCTCGCCGCGCTCGCCGGCCTCGGGCTGGAGTGGGCGACGACGGAAGGGGCGGCGGCGTGATGACCGGCGACCGCGGGAAAGAGCGGCGCGTGCAGGAGGCCGTACGGCGGCACGGCCGGGAGAGGGCCTTCGCGGAGGCGGAGCACGTCATCTCGGCTCTGCTGGCCGATCCCCAGGTGCAGCAGGCGGGGGCGCAGGTCGAGGCGGCGGAGACGGAGCTCGGCACGGAGGTGATACGCCACGCGAATGCCTCGGACTGGCCCGGAGTGGCCAGCATCGACTCCATCGCGGCATCGGGCGACGATGCGCGGCGCGCGAGTATCCGACGCTGGTGCGAACAAGGCTTGGTTCTCCTGGCCGAGGACGCATCCGGGCCTTTGGGCTACAGCGTGCTGGAATACACCTTCTTCGAGCAGGGCTTCATCACCATGGTGATGATCGCGCCCACCGCCCGCCGACAAGGTGTGGGCGCACGTCTCCTCAAGGCCACCGAGGCCGCGTGCACCAGCCCGAAGCTGTTCACCTCGACCAACGTCTCCAACCACCCCATGCAACTGCTACTGCAGCGCGTCGGCTGGAGCCCGGTCGGCCTGCTCTACGGCCTGGACGAAGGCGATCCCGAACTCTTCTACCTCTGCCCAGGCGCCCAACCACGCGGCCTGGTCGAGGCCGAAGGTTAAACGACAAGCTTAGGGCGTGCAGAAAAATAAGTTGCGTGCCGTAGCTCTTGACAGACCTGCTCAGGCTGGGTGTTCGAACGCACGTTAATGCTCTGCAAGCCCTTAGTTTGTTGAGGGAAGGTGGACCTCCGTGCGTCGGCTGCATCAGCTCAGCGTGACGGCGCCGACGCAGACACCGTCCGCGCGGCCTGGATCTGCGAACGGTGTGTCCAGGTCCTAGACACGATAAAGTCCGCGCGATAGTTCGAAGCCTTCCGGTCTGCCGGAAGGCTTTTCGCGTTCTTGAGGAGGATCAGATGGCAGACCTTGTTGTCCGCAGAGCGGGCGCCGACGACCGCGACGTCCTGGAACGACTCTGGCCGCTCTTCCTGCACGACCTGTCGGAGTTCTGGGGTGTCCTGCCGAACCCGGACGGAACATACCGGCGGGAGTGGCTGGAGTCGGCGATCGGCGATCCCACCTGGTTGTCCTATCTCATATGGTCTGGTGACCGGCCGGTCGGCTTCGCGTTCGTACGCGCGCTGGACAGCGATACGCGCGTGCTGAACAGCTTCTTCGTGGTGCGAGGGGCACGCCGGTCGGGCCTCGGGTTACGAGCGGTGCAGTCCGTTCTCGCCGCGCACCCCGGCCGATGGGAGATCGCTTTTCAGGAGGAGAACGAGGGCGCGGCACGCTTCTGGCGTCGCGTCGCTTCCGAAGTCGCGGGCGAGACCTGGACCGAGGAGCGGCGACCGGTGTCCAGGAAGTCCGAGCTGTCGACGAACACATGGGTTGCGTTCGATGCGCGGTAGTCCTCCTCCGCGTTGGTCGCCAAGGAGTGTCGGTCATGCTGGCTGGTCGCCGAGAGGTAGAGGTAGCAGGCGCAGCACTGGGGTGCGAGTCCCCGGGGCCTGACGCTCGACGTCATATTGGTGGGTGAGGCTTAGGTTCTTGGGCCCCGCTCCTTGCGTGGGGTGGCGGGCGGCGGGGGTTCGGGTGCGAAGAACTGCTGCAGCATGTCATCCAGTGCTTCCAGCGTCTCTGCCTCGCTGCTGATGCCAGAGGTTTCCAGCATGCCGATGCACGACGCTGCGTAGCGGCCGAGGTCGACGATGAGGTCGTAGAACCGCTCTTCGTCCTCGTGGAACAGGTTCGCTGCGAAGTCGGCTGTCTCGGTCATCCCGGGCGGACCGGTCAGCAGCGTCTCCAGCATTCTCACCACGTCTCGCTCCCGAGCGTTCTGCGGGAACGGTGCCGCGAGCTGGGCCAGCAGGGCTGCTGGTTCCATGTTGCGCTCTTGTGCGAGCCAGAAGGTGAGGCCGGCCGCTGCCGTGCCTGCGCCGCCCGTGAGGTTGTGGACGTTGTCGAGGCCACCGGCTTCCATGTCAGCGTCTATCGCCGTGATCACCACGCGACACACCGGATCGTCAGCGCGCTTTCCCACTGGTGTGACCAGAGACCCCAGGGCAGCGCGTATCAACTGCATGGTGGGTTCGCGTAACGACGTCATTGGCTCATCATCTCGGTACGCGGTGCTGCCCGACGGGGGTTTTCACAACCAGGTTGGAGGTTGTTCCGCAGCGCGGACTGCCCTTAGCCGGCCGTTATCTCATACTCATGCCGCTGTGGTCAGCGAAGGAAGCCGAAGAGACCGTTCCTCCTGGCTTCCTCCCGCTCCTCTGCCTCCTCAGCGGCGCGGGCCGCGGCGTCCTCCTGCTCACGCCTTTTGATGCTGGTGCAGACGCTGCAGTCCCCGCCCGTGGGCCGGGGATCCCAGCCGTCGTCGGGCCGGACTTTGCGGCCGCAGGTCGGGCAGGGCCACGCCGCCGCCTCCCGCCGACGCTTCGCCTCTTCCTCCTCCAGGCGCTCGCGCTCCACCTGGGCCTGGTGCTCGATGCGGCGCTGCTCCTCTCGGACGCCGTAGGCGCGGTGGTCCTCGGGGTTGTCGAGCGCCTGCTCAAGGCTCTCGAAAACGGGGTGTCCGAGGGCGTCCAGGGCGGGGTGCCCGAACCGCCACCAGACCCGGCCATGCGGTCCGTGCTGCTGGAGGCGGGTCAAGGTGGTGGCCAGCACGGGGATCGTGCGGGCGTAGTCCCGGTAGCCGTCCCTGGAGGCCCGGTCGTAGCTGCTGCCGCTGCGCCAGTGGCCTTGCCAGCAGGGGGTGGACAGGTCGTGGATGGCTTGCATGCGGGTCATGGCCGTGTCGGGGCTGACGTTCTTCGCGAAGACGAAGGCCAGGGGCGGGTAGCCGTCGCGCGGGGAGTCGTCCCACCGGGTCGACCAGAACGGCACGTCCACACCCTGGTGGTCCTTCACGGTGCGCTCGAAGAACCGGCGGTAGTTCTCGACCTTCCTCGCGACGACAGCCGCGGGTTCAGTGTGGTTGTCGACCTCCACGAACATCACCGGCACCCCATCCTCCGGGGCACTCAGCACCGCGTCGGCGCGCAGGCTGCCCCGGGCCGGGGTGGTGAACGTGCCCGACACCGGCAACGCCACCTCGGTCTCCCACCCGCGCAGATGCCCCAGGCCCGGCGGACGTGTCGCCAGCGGGCGTACCTGCTCCGGGACGGTGGTGGTGGCTGTGCGGCGGGCGACGGGTTTCGTGGGCAGGGGCGGGGACTGGCGGAACGCGTCGATCGTGTCCGTGACGGCGAGGGCGTGCGGGGCGCCGGCCTTCGCCGCGGCCCGGGCCGTGCCGCCCATCTCCTTCACCGGACGCCCCACCTCCGACGCGGCCGACGCGAGGCCCGCTGTGGTCAGGTTCCACAGGTCCCGCCACACCGGCCGCCCCGCCGCCGACAGGTGCGACGTGCGGCCCACCGACTCGACCAGGCCGACCCAGCGCAGGTCCTTGCACGCGTTGCGGACCGTCTGCACATCCGCCGTGCCCGGCAACACCAACTGCCGCAACTGCTCAGCCGTCGCCACCTTCACGATGCCCAACGCGAGCAGCACCAGGCCCCGCGCCTTCGCCGTCGACCGGTACGGCCACGCACTCTTCCCCACGCCTTGCTCCGCCTCGTCCTCTCCACCCGGCACCCCCTGGTGCCACATGCGTTGCCGGGCCGGGGCGGCAGCCCCGCGGCCCGCGCCGCCGCGACCCCCGTCAGAACCCTTCACCGCGTCATTCTCTAGCGGTTTAAGGGTTCTCGAGGCGGTGGGCAAGCCTCGAAAGGGCCCTCCACCTGCGCAAAGACCAAGCCGGGCGACGATGATCACTGTAGGGGAGAGTGTAGGGACAACGATAGGGACAGGTGTAGGGAAAACGGTGACGGTGCGCGAGGGCTTGCCAACTCACCACGGCCACGCAGCGCCTGCCTCGCGCAGGTGCGCAGTCGTCGTTGCGGGAGGGCCAGGGTGAGGACGCGCACGGCCCTCCCCCGCGTGGCAGCACCGTGCGGCAGCGCGTGAGCGTGAGGGTGGCAGAGGTTGCGTGCGCTCCGTGCAGTCCGGCCGACGGGTGGGCGTCCAGCCAGCTGTGGCTTCCGCCAGAGCTGCGGCTCGTGCCCACGGAAGCCACAGCACCCGCCCCCGCTCACCAGCCACCGTCGGCCACAGTTGCACAGACCGGTCATGGTGACCGACGACAGTTGCACGCACCGGTCGTCACCGTGACCGATGGCCCGCCACACGGCGGCCTGGGCAAGCACGGCTCAACCTGGGCAAGCCCTACGCGCAGGCCGGCTTGCCCAGGGGACAGGACGATCCACGTCATGCCGGATGGCCCCAGGTCTCCGGTCGCGAGATCCGGCCGGATGGCATCCAATGCCTGCCACCACGTAGGCCCGCGCCAGGCCGGCTGTGATCGTCGGAGTGAAGCAGGGCGGTGGGACGAGGTGGCTCTACTGGGCGGGTTCGAACTGCACGGTGGTGTCAGGGCAGGCCCCGGCGAGCTTGAGCAGTGCGGCACGTTCCGTGTCGTCCGCGGTCAGGCCCCAGCGAAGTTTGGTCGCGGTCCAGTCGGCGCCGTAGGTGCAGTGGGCCGTCTCGGCCGGCGGGAGCCAGGTGGCGGGGTCCTTGTCGGCCTTGGACCGGTTGGTCCTCGCAGTGACCGCGACCAGCGACCGATCGGCACCGAGGTCATTGGCATAAGCCTGACGGCGCTGAGCGGTCCAGTCGTAGGCGCCGCTGTCCCAGGCCTCGGCGAGCGGAACCATGTGGTCGATGTCCAGCTTCCGGGCGTCGGTGACCTCAACCTCGTCGTAGTACGACATCCACACCCCGCCCGTGAGCGCGCACCGCTCCCCCTGCTCCGGCTTCTTGGTCGCCTCCTCGATCAGGACCTCGGCGCGGGTGGGGCAGCCGTCATCGTCCTCGTCGACCCAGTGCTTGAAGCTGTCACGCTCGTAGCCCTCCCGCTTCTCCACCCCGGCCGAAATCTTCCCGATCGCGTCCCTGAGCGAGAGGGCCCCTTCCGCGGGACCGCCTGCCGCGCCGGACGGTGCCGGCGAGCCAGTCACCGCAGAGGGTTTCGCGTCCCCGGTGTCCGCGGCCTGCGGGTTGCACCCGGCCAGCGACACGGCGAGCAGGACGGTGGCGACCGGCAGGACGCGGCGACGGTTCACGAGCAGACTCCCTGGTGGGGTGAGGGGTGGTACCCGCTCATGGTGGCAGCGCCACACGGTTCATGACAGGTGGTCATGTGTGCCGGTCATCCCCACATCGAGTCTGTGGTCCGCGCGCAGAGTCTGAAGCCAGGACCCCTGTGACGACGGCCGACTGCCGACGGCCTGGGAACGCTACAGGTCGCCGGGCTCGTCTGTTTCGACGAAGCGGATGACACTACGGCGGACGTGGTCGAGGAACTGCGGCAGGCTGTCGGCGACCTTGTCGAGGTCCGCATCGTCAAGAGACGCGATCCGTGACCGGTGGATCGCGCCACCCCGGTCGGCGACGTAGAGGATGCCGCCTCCATTCGAAGCGATCACGATCCCGTGAGCGTCGCCCGCTCCCGCAACGTAGACCGGGCCTTCCTCCGCGAGCCGGCGCAGGACATCCTCCGCCGAGTGGAGGAAGAACCCGTTGCCCACGTCCGGCAGGACGACCTCCTCGATCACCTCGTAGAACGCCAGCAGATCCTCGAATCCCTGGAGCTCCCGGCCAGCGTCACGGGTAGCGGGATCCTTCCGGCCGGCGGCCCGGACTTCGTTCGCGCCCGGCTCATAGCCGTACCGCTCCTCGAACGTCGAGACCACGGAGCTCAGCGCGTCCGTGACGTCGTCGGACCACCGAGCCAGCCACGCCGCCGCGTACAAAAGCTGCTCCATGGGCCCGGATCATGCCACGGCCACCAGCAGCACTGACCTCCGCAGACCCGCTCCACAGTGTGAGCCCGGAGCAGTCGCCTTCCCTTCCACGTACGCAACACCCGACCACACAGGGCCCGCCAATCCCGCCGCCGGCCACAAGAGCTGGAACGTCGTGATGCCCGCACCGTTCGGGTGCGGGCATCACGGAGGGTGGAGGGCAAGGCAGCCACAAAGGGATGCTCCCTGCCCTCACCCCACCTGGGGCACGGCGGTCAGGGGGGCAGGATCCGCGTTCCCGCGGGTGGGGTTAGCGGCGGTGGTGGTTGCGGCCCCAGGAGTCGGTGTCGACGGTGCGGCCGCGGGCGTCGCGCAGGGTGGCGGTGTCTCCGTTGTTGTCCCAGACGTAGGCGCGGCGGTCCTGGAAGAGGTCGGTGCGGGTGTCGCGGCCGATGCCGGTGTGGATCCGGACGGTGGCGCGGCCGGCGAGGCGGACGTTGTCGAACTGGTAGCGGTGTCCGTCCGCGTCGCGCAGGGTCCAGCCATCGAGGTTGACGGCGCGGCGGGTCTGGTTGGTGATCTGAACCCATTCGGCGTTCAGGGACCGGTTGCTGCGGTCGTCACGGCCCGGGCTGTCGGCCTGCACGTCGCTGATCACCACACGCGGGGCGGGGCGGTGGCGGTCGCTGTCGTGCGCGGAGGCCGGCAGGGCGATCGCCGAGACGATCGCACCAGCCGCAAGGACGGTCGCGGCTGTGCGGCGGGCGGTCGAAGAAGCAGACATAGGTGACGTCCCCTCAATCACAATGCCCACGACCCAGTTCAAGGGGCCCGGGGCGGTACGGGTACCCGGCCCGTCGTGGGCCGAGAACACACACTGTGCGGGCTTCACCGGGGTGGCGGGACGCTGACCTGAGGCCAGTAACCGAGTGCGGACATTTCAGTAACAGTCGCCTGCATCAACCAAACAACGCCAGCGGGCATGAACCCAACATTGATTGCCCGGTGCACCCAAGCCCAGATGATCGACAACAACCGCTTACCCACCCCGGCGCACAACCGGCCCACCCGCCAGCGCGTCATCCTCCCGGTCCACGGCCGCCGGGTAACAGACGCCCACCATCACTTCTCGAACACACGACACCGTTCTCGCGCAGGGGAACGACATGAAGAGGCGCGGCGTCATCCGCCCGCCCCGCTGACCCTGCCGAGGCGGGCGAGGGCGCTACTCGAGCAGTTCCCTCACCCCGCGGGCCACCGACCGGTCGAAGAAGGGCTTCGCGAAGGACTCTGCGCGGTTGTCGATGATCACGTCGGCGAACCGCACCGTCCACTCCACCGCCGGATACCCCTCAAGGCCTTCACGGACAGCAGCCCGCAACAGCTGCTGATCCCGATCGGACATGCCCGGGCAACTGGCCAGAACATCATCAGAGAAATCGTCGGGCCCACGCCGCATCTTCGCTGCCATATCCGCTCCAACGACCATCAGCCCCCGGGGACTCGCCGCTGCTGGGCGCTCGCCGTCGTGCAGTCTGATCTAGTGCCGCATCAGGCAACGTTCGCCCTGTTCAGGCAGGTCGAGCGTGGCTCGCCCGGGGCGCGTAGTCTCGCGGGATGCACTCGCATCTGATCTTCGAGAACCCTTCCGCGCTGCCTCACGAGGCGGTGGCGGAGGTGTTGGAACGGCGGGCCCTGTGTGACCGCTCGGCGGAGGCCGAGGCAGCAAGCGTCCTGGTCGGGACCGCGTTGAACGACGACGATCAGGTGTTCGTCGAGCACTGGTGTGCGGAGGTCGGGATGCGGGCTGTTCCAGGAAGCCCTCTGCTCGGGCTGGCGGGCCTGCGCTTGAGGCACGCTGCTCGGCGTTTCGGGCGTCTGGGCGACGGGGCTCTTGTGCTGGCGGAGTCGCTTGCGGCCCGTGCTGAAGTGGACCCCTCGGACGTGGACGGTCGGGCTCTCGATGGATATGACGATGTCCGGAGCTTCCTTCATCTGTGGTGAGGCGTCCACGCGGGTGGTCAGGCGACGTTCGCCTTACTCACGATGGCAGCGAGGCGCTTGTTGTCGGTGGGGGGCGGCATTCTCCGTCGCTACATCGTCTGGCGGAACACTCACACTGCTGACCAGTGCCTCCGGAAGGTCTTGGCCAGAGCGAATGTCGCCTGAACCCGACCTCGTCGGCGGTTACTGCCGGTCAGGCCACAGTCCGTCCGCCGGCAGCACGGTTGCCTGGGTCTGAGCCGCCAGCCATGTCTTTACCTCGTGCCAGGCGGCCCGTTTTCTCCGCCGCGGTGCCCCACCAGACGGTGACCGAATCCTTCGCGAGACCAGACGAGCGTCCGGCGGCGCGGATTCTTGTGGTCCCAGCTGTCGTAGTCCAGGACGGCAACGGTGTCCGACAGTCGCCACCGAGAGGAACTCCATGACGCTTCAGGCACCTCCACCAGGCCGTCGAGGAGTTCGATGGCCGAGGTGGAAAGAGCGTCCAAGGGCCATGGCTGCCACGTCGCGACGGTGTCCGTAAGGGCATGCGATTGAACACTGCCGAAACAAAGTCAGGCCCCCGGCGGGGGGCCTGCCAGGGTGGGCCGCATCGTATGCGTCCCTCGCACTCACCGCGTAGAGGTCAGTTGAATGATCGCGCAGGTGAGAGGCGCTTTCCTGATGCCAGTAGGCTCAGACCGAACAAAACCGCGGCTACAGCCCACGCGCTTGGGCTGTCGGCCGGGTAGAGGGTCAGAGCCCACCACTGGCCAGTAGGTTGGCCGGATGGTTGATAGGCCCGGCCGAGGCTGGCGCTGGCCAGTAGAAGAAGTAGACAGACGGCGCCGGCTGCTGCCTCGTTGCTCAGCCTGCGGACGGTCAGAGCCACAGCGATGAGCACCATCAGGTTGCGTGGAATGTCCATGCCCACGATGAGGCCGAGCAGGTGAGCCAGCACCACAGCGGTCGTAATGACCGTGAGATCCCAGCGCCCTACACGTACAACTGCCGTGATCTCCGGGGCGTTGAGGCGCCGGTCAAGGCAGTAGAGGATGGCTCCGATGACCAGGATGGGTGTGAAGTACTGGAGGCGCATGCTGACCATTCCGCCCAGGAAACCGGGGACGGGTACTTCTGTCCCACCGAGTACCCAGCAGACCAGGGTGAGCAGTACGAGTGCTGCGGGCACGGACCACCAGCGTCGTACAACGGAGAAGTAGAGCTTCACGTTTGGCCCACCACGCAGTGCGTCTGGTCAACGGCGGCCTTGGTGAACCAGTCGGCCTGCTGCGTGGATGGCAGTTCCCTTATCCGCTGCACCTGTGTCCAGTCCTGGGGAGGGACACTCGCCCGCACGTCCTTCTCCTCCACTCCTACAACCAACAGCGCCCAAGTTTCGGCAAGATACGGCTGTCGGCAGTCCCGCACACCATGAAGTGCGGCAACACCGGTGACAGCCGACCGTGCGAGGTCGATCTGGAATTGCTCGGTCGAGTTCTCCGGCGACCAGTACAACGGCCACGTGCCCGGCTTCGGGCCGACATCGTCAGAGCTCATTTGCAACGTCTGCGGGGAGGGGACTCCGGCGGCCCGCAGTGCCTCCAGCGCGGGCAAGGAGTCATTGCGCAGACCGGCGGCCCTCTTCTCGTATTCCTCCGGCAGGCAAAGCGCGGGCGACGTGCCCACACAAACGGTGTGACCGACACGCGCTTCGGTCAGCGGGCTGTATCCCCAGTCCGACACAAAAGTGCGGCCCGCGGCGAGCGTGGCTACGAGCACTGCCACGCTTACCGCGATCAGCCACGGCCTGCGTCGGACACCCGTCAGCAGGACAACAGCCACGGTGAGGCCGGCCGTGACCAGCCATGGAACGAGGTAGACGAGCGGGTCCAGGGTGTCGGTGAGGGTGGATCCTTCGGTGGCGAAACCAGTCAGGTGACGCCATGCCGGAGCGCTCAAGGAACGCGGCATGGCCAGCCATGCCCAGCCGCCGACCGCCGCGACCAGTGCGGCTACGGCGCGGGGACACAGCAGTCCCAGCACCCAGCCGATGACCATCCAGCCGCACGGGAGGATCACCAGATGCCCGACTGCGAGCAGGCCGGCGCCGCTCGGCCATACGCCGACCGTAATCCTGGCCATGACGAGGGCGCCCGCGACGAGGAGGAGATGGAGGACGAAGACAGGCCGGGCCGCCCAAAACCATTGCCTGACCGTGCTTCGTGAGCTGACTTTCCGTATGTCTCCCATACTTCGTTGGCGGCCGGCTTCCCAGGCGGCGGCTCCAGCGACCGCCGGAGCGATCACCGTGATGCCCCACGAGGCGAGTTCGCCCGAAGAGGGGCCGTAGTCGGGGACACCCCAGAAGTTGTCGCCCCCGACGAAACTGGCCATGTAGAGGAGCGCCGGCAGCAGCAGCCACGGAGTCGAGGATGCGCGCAGGTTCCCGAGTGAGATCACAGTTCCACCGATCCCAGCAGAGCCGAGTACGCGCTCTCCAGGCGCCGCCCTGGAACACTTTCGGAGTCGGCGTAACTCTCGAATTCAGCTACTCCGCCCTGAAATTTCGGACGGCCGTTCTCCAGCACGACGACCTCATCGAAGGCCTGGTCCAGATCGGCTATGTCGTGGGTGGAGACGATCACGTGCACGCTTCCGCGGAGCTCAGCGAGCAGGTCATGGAACCTGCGGCGCTGATTGGGGTCCAGGCCGACCGTGGGCTCATCCAGCAGAAGGAGTTCCGCGTCGTGGACCAAGGCCTGGGCGATGGCCAGCCGTTGCTGCTGCCCACCGGACAGGGTGCCGACTTTGTCCTTGATCTTCGCAGTCAGTCCGACACGCTCGATCATGGCCGGGGCGGCACGCCATGCTTCGCGCTCACGCATCCCCTTGAGCCAGCCGACGTAGGCGACGTGTTCCTGGCAAGTCATCCCCGGAAGGAACGCAGCCCGCTGGGGCAGCCAGGAGACCTTACGCCGGTAGTCGTGCAGAGTCTTGCTGTTCGTGGACCGCAGCTCACCGAAGCGGACCATGCCCTCCTGCGGGGCGCTCGCACTCGCACCGAGCGCGAGCATCGTGCTCTTGCCGGCCCCGTTCGGGCCCAGGAGCACGGTGTTGCCCGGCGAGAAACTCAGATCGAGTCTGTCGATGACAGGGCGCGTCCTGCGGCTGTAGCGGAACGTGCAGGACTGGTAGTGCAACGGCATGAAGACAACCTCATAGACAGAACATGTTCCCCGTCCCGCTCCCCATGCGCGGAGCGGGACGGGGAACAGTGTGATCAGTAGGTGACAGTCAGCGAGCGAACCGACACGTTTCCGCCGCCGCCATCATTGACGACGAAGTAGTAGTCCCCGGCTCCATGGTCGGACCAGTTTCCCGTCGAAGTCGCCGAGCTGCCGCCGAAGCACTGCGTGAACGCTGCCCGGGTGTAGTCAGTGTCCGGCAGGTTGTTCACCACCTTGTACAGCGTGACGTTCACAACGGTGTTGGCACCCGAGCATCCGGTGAACGTGATCTTGGTGCCCGTAGACGAGCTCGGCTCGTACCAATTACGTGACTCGTAGCCCGCCGCAACACCGGACAGGTAGCTGCTCCAGCTGGCTGCCTGAGCAGGCGCGCTGAAGATACCTACCACCGTGATCGCGCTGAACAGGACCACGGCTGCCCGACGGACCGACGTGCGCAGCGCCTGTGTACTTGCAGTTTTCATTTTCCCCCCAGGGAATTGGTATCGGAATCTACTTCGTATTGCGTTCAGCACTTCTGAACGCACGAGGTGCGTTCGCGGTGCAAGTGCACCGCGACGACCAGCGGAGCCCTCCAGCGCACGAAGAGCAGACGTGTCGGTCAAGGCGGCCGCGATGGCACGCTGGGGTGCCATGCGATACACAGGGATGCCCGTGACGCTCCTCTTCGATCGGACTACCGAGGGGCGCCGAGGCTCGGCTCCTCCGCATTGACATGTAGGAGGGGCTGGGTTGCCACTTCCATCGCGCCTTGCACGACGCGTGAGGAGAACTGAGACGAAGGGACTAATCCTGCCGCCCACATACATCCCATCCTTCTCGAAACACTCAATACGAACAGAGCCGTCGGCAGGCACGGCTCCATGAGGTGGGCGCAGGCCGTTGCGACCAGCGCGCACATTACGGGGCGCTCGGTCGGTTTAGCAATATCGACGAGCACGGCAGTGCTCTTTCGTTTCTTATGTTCCATTTGCACTATTAGAGAGTGAACGCGGCAACATGACCGATAAAGACCACAAAGAACCAGCGCCGCGGGCACTGCAGAAGCGATCAGTAGAGACGCGAAGTCGGATCATTCACGCCGCTGCGGAGATTTTTGATGAAAAGGGATATGCCGCCGCATCGATCAGCATGATTCTGGAGCGCGCACAGCTCACCAAAGGAGCCCTTTACCACCACTTCAATACAAAGGAACAGATCGCGGAAGCCCTGCTGGCCGTCCAGGTGCCGATGAGCAGGATCCGCCCCCAGGAATCCAAGTGGCAGGAGTCGATCGACACCTCGTTCATCTACGCCCGGCTCCTGCAGAGCCACCCCGAAGCCAGGGCAGGGGTCCGACTGTCCATCGATGGAGGCGTGCCGTCCGACCTGGATGTATACGGCCCTACGCGACAGTGGATCGAACTGGCGACCTATCTCATGACGCAGGTGGACGAGCTGGGCCACCTGTCCGCCGACTGGACACCACGCTCCGCCGCAGAGCTCATTCAGTCCAGTTTCGTAGGGGCACAGCTGACCTCACTACAGATCACGGGGCCCCTTCGCAGCGACTTGAACGAACGAATCGAGAATATGTGGAAGGCCCTGCTCCCCGGCATGGCGACAATGAGCGCACTGAAAAAGGGCTTGGACTACGACGCGGACCGATGGAACCGCATCCCCTGGGAAGAACCGCCCGCCGGCTGAGAGCTCACACAGGTAACCGAGCATCCCAGGAAGTCCCGCGGCGCGGGTGCTTCAGCTCTCCACACGAAATCCACACAGCCTGCTAGGTTAAACAGTCCGAGCACCCTGTTTAGAGTAGGGTCGAGAAGTGTCATCACCGGGTGGGAGGACTGGCCATAGCGGACCCACCGACGACCACCGGGCTCCTCCTGCGGACCCGCGGCACAACAGACAGGCGTGGGCCTCAGGTCTCCGCTCGTCTTCCACTGCTGCGAGCAACCGGCCTCGTCCGTCCACCAGACCCGCAGTGGACCCGCCCACAGGTCGCGTCCCCCACCACATGCGCGCCTTCCTCCTCCGACCTCGCCCCAGAAGTGAGAACCAGTGATCTCGAACGCAGAAGCAGCCGAAGCGGTCAACTCAGACCTTCTGGCTTCTGGAACAGACGCCCTGCTGTCAGGTGAGGAGCCGGACCACAGGTCGTTCAGGCACCTGCTCATATCCCCCGCTCGCACCCGATTCATCGAGATAGCGAACGAAGTCGAGTCACGAGTTGGGGCACCCGACCTGTATGCCGGAGGAGCCGCAGGAGTCCTTGTGCGCTGGCGCCACAGGCGAACCACGCTCACGGTGGCTCAAGAGCAGGGGGTGACGATGTCACTCCAACCGTCTGCATCCCTCGACGCCGCCGAAGCCACGGCCTTCCAAAACGGGGTGGGCACGAGCGCTGGCCAGGCGCCCAGCTACCTCCAGCTGCCCTACCTCTGGCAGATCCAGCGGGGCCCTGAGCGCAAACAGCCCGGTGTTGCACGCACGCGCGACTGGGACCAGCTCGAACAAGCGCTGCAGAGCCTGTTGGAGCTCTGGGCCGACCAGGCCCCCCTCCTCTACGAAGCCGGCTGGTGCGACGAGGTCGCATTCGACCTAACGAAGCACGCGAGTGAGGACCGGGTCCTGGGCCTGCTGCAGAGCGCGGACGACGGGCTCGCTCTCTTTCTTCACGACGATCGGACGGAAATCGACCAGCCCGATCCGGACGACATGGTGGCCCGCGGCTGGCAGCAGAGGATCAAGCAGTTCCGGGCCTGGATTGCGTCCTTCGAACCCGGCCCGGACGCAGCCGCAACCGCGGCAAGGATCATGGTCCGTGAGCTACGCCGGCGTGAAGCTGCTACACCATTGAGCATCTCTTTGACTGCCCTCAGTGGCACTGCCGAGCACCGGTTGCTTTTGCCTGGCATCCCGCTGAAGTGCTGACCCTCAAACTCCCGTTCCACAGGCCGCAGACGGCCTGTCCGCAGCGCGGCGCTGCGCGTCCAGATGCCCCGGGTGAACGAGAGCTGGCCGGACGATGCGGACCGACGACGAGCACCAGGAGAGAGCGTCGCCGGGCCAGTCGGCCAATGCCAGCCAGCTCACATCGGCTCACAACCGTGGGCAAACAGCCCCCGCGTCAACACGCGACGGCTTCTCGTCCATCATCATGTCCGGATGCCGGGTGGAGCGTGCCTATCTGGAACGTCGTAGCAGCCACAGGCCGCCTCAAACCTGAGCGACGTAACCCTGGGCAGCTGGGCCACATTTGCACGGGCTCCATCCGCGGGCGGAGCCCGGCTACGGGCAACGCCTCGCTTCCGCCCGGTGAGGCCGGTGCCAGGAAGCACTGCTTGGCTAGAGCGCGTCAGGGTGTGGCGGCAGCTGCCGCCCTGTTCTGTTCGAGGAGGCGTTCAGCGCGGTGTGGAGAGGTGTCCAGGCGGGAGAGCACGCCGGGCACTGCGATGTTGGGGAGGACCATCTCAAAGAGCGATGAAATCTCGCGAACGAGGTCCAGAGGCTCTGCCGTCGACTCCCGCACTACCTGGACTCCCGTCCAGGCCCCGACCAGCAGACGTGATGCGGCGACCGGGTCCACGTCCGGAAGCAGCTCGCCTCGCGCCTTCCCCTCCGTGAGGAGATCAGCACCGTACGCGATCCAGTCCGGCCAACGGGTGCCGAACATGGCGCGCGCCCGCATGTCGACGGAGAGCCGTATGGAGGCGCTGAGCAGGGGTTCTCTTGGGAGGCGGTAGGCCAGGAGAAGAGCCGTGTCCACCCATTCCTGGAGCTTGAAGGCCTGGGGGACGACCCCGTCCGAGGTCACCGCCTCCTCAAGGACTCCCCGTGCCAGTTCTTCCTTCGAAGTGAAGTGGAAGTAGAGGGCACCGCGCGTGAGGCCGGCCCGCTCGAGGATCGCGGAAATCGTGGCGGCGTCGTAGCCGTGCTCGTCGAAGACCTCGGCAGCCGCTTCCAGGAATACCCGGCGAGTGCGGATCGCCCGTTGCTGCTTTACCAACTCGTGCTCACCTTGACCTCGCCTGACGGACATTCTAAAAAGACTGGTGAACGGGTACCGTATCAGCGCGCTACTACTGATTTTGAGTCATGTCCGGGGGGACCGTGCCCGAAGTACCCGTGATCCCGCAGGCTCCGCACGTCGAGGCCGTAGGCGCAGGCAGCGTACCCAACGAGTACGTTCACCTCCGGCGCCCCGACGCGGTTCTGATCACCGGATGGGAGCGCCTGGAAGATGGCGAGTTCTCGCTCACCGCCCGCTGGCCGGCTCCCCCGGAAGGACTGGCGTACGACCCCCGGGTACTCGTGCAGACCATCCGGCAGAGCGGTCTCGCCATAGCGCACGCAGAGTACGGTGTTCCGCTCTCACACCAGACGCTCCTCAACTCCTTCGACTTCACCGTCACCCCCGGTCTCCGCTTCTCCCCGTCGACGGAGTCCCACCCGCTCAGCGTGCGGGTCTCGCTCACGAAGCAGAGGAGACGTGGCAGGGCAGGAAGCTCGCTGGGCCTGGACATCCGCATACTGCGCGACGACGCCATCGTGGCCAGGGCAGACTGCCAGTTCGCCTGGATATCCCCGGTCGCATACAGCCGGCTGCGCGGCGATCACCTCACAGCCGAGTGGGCCACATGGCCACTGCCCGATCCCGTCGCCCCCCGCACGGTCGGCCGCACCACACGCGCTGACGTGGTACTGGCCCCCGGAAGCGGGCCACGGCACTGGCAGTTGCGCAACGACGTGGACAACGTCCTTATGTTCGACCACCCCGTTGACCACGTCCCCGGACTCGTCCTCATGGAAGCCGCCTACCAAGCAGCCCACGCATCGCTGTACCCAGCCGCCCTCGAGGCCACCACGGTCACGACCACCTTCGAGCGATACACCGAATTCGACCGGCCCTGCTGGATAGAGGCAGAGGTGCTCCCCCCCGCCGACTGCGGCGAGATCTCGGTTCTGGTGACAGGGACGCAGGACGGCAACACGGTTTTCCGCGGCCACTTGAGCGGACCGCGCGCCTAGCTCAACCCGGCCCGCCCCCTTCTGCATGTCTGGCCAGAGCCATCATCCCGAGCTGGAGATGCCCTGAACCAGTTGCGTCAGGACGTTCAGGATTCCCCGCCCCAGTTCGGTGGGAGCGAGCAGAATTCCGAGGGCCAGGACGATGACGACGGTGAACTTCTCGTCCATCCGGCTCCGCGCCTCGGTACGCCGGCGCAGCCGCATCACCACGATGAAGGCGAGCAGGACCGCCACGTTGATCGTCAGCATCGAGTCAGTCCCCCAGTCGCGGGCACGGGTCGTCGTACCGAGCCTCCGGTCTAGCGCGAACCGGGCTGCGGGGCGGGCTGTTTTCTCCTTGCTGGCGGCAGTAGGGCGCTCAATGGCCGGAATGGATTCGCCTGCCGCGCACGCACGAAGACGCGGGGAACTGCTGTTCAACACTTTGTAGGTGCCGCTCGTTCCGCCTGCTCCGCGAGTCGACTAGCGGAGCACCGTGCACCCCTCTCGCGCCCCTTTCAGGAGAGTGGTGTCGGCCGGCGGGGAGGCGGTACCTGCCGCAGGAGCTCCCACAAGGGTCGTGATCCGCCCGCCCAGGTGGCCAGGGTGTGCCGGTCGACCAGGTGCAGGCGCTGAGACCTCGCGAAGTCCGCGGCGGGTTTGGTGAAGCGGCCGTTGGTGACCAGCACGACCACATCCCCCTTGTGTACGGGGCGGCCGGTGCCGTTGAGGACCTGCAGGTCCTGGGTCCCGACCCCCGCCCCGGCGAGACCGGCCCGGCGGTGTTTGCACTGGATGACCCAGCGCCGCCCGAACGGATCGGTGGCCTTCACGTCCGCACCGTTGTCCCCGGCCCCGCCGACCTGGACCGCGTCCGTACACCCATCGCGGAGCATCAGGTCACGGACCGCGTACTCGAACTGCCGGTGCTCCAGACGGTCCAGATGCTCCATCGGATACCGCAACGCCCGCGTCCGTACCTGCTGCTGCCGTGCCTCCAGCACACGGGGACGGAACCAGAAGAAGGCGCCGACCGCCGCGAACAGCAGCGTGAGCGGCACCACCCAGGGATGCGCGGCGAGCCAGTCCAGCAGCGCCGACACCAGCCCCACCAGGATGACGACACCCACCAGCGTCTCGGTGCCGGTGTACGCCTGCCTTCGCTTCCGCGACCGGGCCGCCGAGGACCGGCCAGAAGGCTGCCGCCGGGCAGGACGGCGCGCGCCGGGGCGGCGCCAGGTACTCACCGGCTGCCCCGGTCCCACGGAATCGGATACCGCACCGTCGACCGCGGCCCTGGCCGGGCCGGAGCCTTGCGCACCTTCGGAAACCTGATCGGATACGACACCGTCGGCTGCGGCCGCGGCCTGGCCGTCGACTTCTGTACTCCGGGGAACTTGACCGGATACACCGACGTCGACGGGTCGGGCTTCCTGCCCGGATCGCCGGCCGAGTTCGACGGGTTACCGAGCACGACCACCGCCAGCCCCACGATGACGACGATCGGCAACTCCCGGCGCCCACCCGCAGCCCACCGGGAATAGCCCCGCACCCTCGTCCCGTCCCTGCGCACGTACTCCCGCACCCACGGCACACCCAACCCCCTCCCCCACCGCGCCCCCTTGCGCAGCACCGGACCATCCAAGCAGCCACCACTGACAACACGTCACCGAAAGATCACTTCTGGTCACGACGGGAGAGGTAAAGCAGTCAGGGGGGCCACCGGACGGCAGGCGCAGCACAGGAAGAAGGCCCCGGCTGGTCGGGGGAGGCCAGCCGGGGCCGAAAGGGGGTGTGGGGGCGGAGGGTGGTCGCCTCTCGGCGGAGGGCTCCATGGGGCTTCAGCCGGACGATCTTCCCCATGGGCTATAGGTGAGGCCCGGGGACACTGTCCCCTCCGTACCCACACACAGATGAACGCACCACCATCTGCGGATGTTCCGGCCCTCTGCGCCCGCGAGCGGTGAACCGGACCACACTGCATCACAACGACGGGCCTACCCACCCGGAGTAGTCCGGCGGTACGCCGCCGGCGTACCGTTCGTCATCGCCGGGTGACCGCAGCAGATTCAGGCGCTGCGATTCAGCGCCGCCGGATGAGGATCACAGTGGTGCTCACCACCAGGCCAGCGAACGTCGCGATGCCCAGTGCCGTCCCGATCGGCTCCTTGAGCACGGGATAGGCATGAACAAGGAACGCCCCGAACGTGCAGGCCATCAGCACGACTGTCAAAGCGATCACCACCACCGGCACCACCCACGGCTGCCGGCCTTCTGCAGGCTCGGGCATCGGGACGGGCAGGCTGGCGGGCGGCTGCGGGTTCGGCGGAGTAATGGTCATCAGAGTTCCCCTCGGGAGCAGTTCGGTACGGGATGGAAGCCAGCAGCGCTTTCCATCCCCGTTCGTTGGCGAGACGGGTGTCCGGGGTGGACCACCGTGGAATCTCGCGTTGGGCAGCACCATCGGGCCCCAGGGGGTTAGCCCCGCAAGTCCATCGCGCTGAACCGGCAGCCGCACGGCTCAGGGACAGCGAAAGCCCTGTGTGGGGTTCTCCGGGCCGAACAGCTGCATCCCGGACGGAGAGGCCCGAGCTGGCGTTAGGGGCTCAGATCGCGAGCTGGTCCACTTCGTCGGAATGCCGGTCATGCACGGAACACCCGGGTATCGCGCGGACTTGGTATCAGTCGGCCACTTTTTCTCCGCGCCCGGCGCGCGGCAGCCGTCCTTGCGCCGCGTGGTGGAGGGAAGCGGAGCGGCGTTCTCCCCAGGCGTGGAGACGCCGCTCCTGGTCCCTCTCTGCTACCGGGCGAGTGCCTCGGGCAGGTGGTTGCCGGCGACGAAGTGCTTGACGAGGTCTTGGTCGACGGGTGCGGCGTGTGCCGGTTGCCAGGTCGAGGGGGCGGCGGACAGGCGTAGGGGTTCGGGCAGGTGCCGCTCTGCGGTGTAGCCGAGGTATCTGGAGTAGGCGCACCAGGCGCGTGCGGCGGTGAGGGGGCCCGTCGCCGCGTGATAGACGGCCAGGACGTGGGCGGAGAGCGCGTGGTCGGCGCCGGCGGCGTAGCCCCACCAGTACAGGGCGCTGTCCTTGCGGTCGAGGATGTAGAGGAGGCAGGCGAAGGCGCAGGCTCCGGTGGCGTCGTAGTCGTGGTCGAAGGCCTCCATGAGCGCGGTGACGTCCTCCGCGCCCAGGACTGTCTCGCACAGGCGCCGTACGTGGTCGAGGGAGGCGGCGGGCCGGTCGGCGTGGTCGGAGGTGGTGAAGGGGATGTGGCGTCGCCGGGGGCCTCGCCGTGTGGTGGGTCGGGTGGAGCGGTGGGGCTGGGTGTCGAAGGAGGGTGGCGCCGCGGCGGAGTCGGCAGGGCCGCTCTGGACCCGCTGCGGGCGGGCGGGTGTCTGGTCGATGCGGGTGAGAAGGCGGCGCATGAAGTCGTCGGTGTCGTGGGTGCTGAGCATGTCGTGCAGTACCTGCGCTTCGGCGCGCAGGGTTTCTTCGAGCATCAGGAATCTCCTCCCTTCCCCAGTTCGGGGAGATCCATGAGGGCGTGCAGGGCTTTGAGTCCGAGCGAGACGTTGGCTTTGGCTGCGCTTGGGGTGATGCCGAGACGTTCGGCGATCTCCGTTGCGTCCTTGCCCTCGAGGTAGCGCAGCCGGACGCATTCGGCTTGCTTGGGTGCCCGCTCCTCGAGGATGGCCCGTGCCTGGTCGAGCGGTTCGTACCCGCGCAGTTCCAGCAGCTCGTCGGCTGTGGGGGTGCGGGGCAGACCGGATCCCGACGCAAGGATCTCGCGGTCGGCCAGGCGGGCCCGGCGCCGGTAGTAGTCGATGGCGCAGGTGCGCACGATCGTCATCGCGAGGGCGAGCGGGTTCGCGTGGGCTTCGATGACCGTCCACTTGGTGTGTATCTTCACCGCCGCGATCTGGACGACTTCGTCGGCGTCGTGCAGGTTACGCAGGCGGCCCATGGCTACGCGCATGAACTCACCCTTGTGCTCGCGGATGAACTCCTGGAAGTCCATCTGCTTTCGGGTGGGCTCGGGGATCTCGCCGGGCTCGGCGAGCTCGTGGCTCTCGTAGGGGCCGTTCACCGGGCCCCCTCGACCAGTGGGCGGGTGCTGGGTGCGGTGCGCGCGGTGCTGTGGGACGCGCGAGCCTGCGAGGCGATACGGACGGCACAGGAACCAGAGGTCCCGTGGTCAGCGGCGGTCAACCGGTAGACGGCGGCATCGGCCGGCGCGTACCAGGCCCTGTTAAGCCTCACGGACTCCTCCTTTTCTTCGGGTGGGCCCCGGCGCGCGTCCTTGCGCTCCTGGGGTGTGTTTCACCCCCTACACCGATCGGGTGACCGTCTGGAGTTAAGCGTGAGCCGCACGAGTTCTCATGCTCAGTGATCAATCGATTACAGATAGGCACGTGACCTGCGACAATCACATAATCAGTGACACAGATCACACTTCCGAAAGGGTTGAACGCACAGCGCACCCTGTCATGCACACCCCGTGTCCATTCGAGCGGGGAAACGCCATTCGAGTGGAAGCCCTCCCTCGACCGGCGCGCGCCCTCGCAACCCAAATTCGAACAGACGTACCATTCGGGTGTGACCACGTACGACTTCCCCCAGGACCTGCGCGACGCCCAGCTCGCCCTGCACCAAACCCGCGCCGCCCACGATCAGTACGCCCGGACCCTGCCGTGGTCGGCCGAGCCCATGCCCGGCTGGGAAGCCGACAAGCAGCTGCACAGCGACTACCGCTCCGCCAAGCCCGACAGCCCCGGCTACACCGACGACCAGCGCCGGGAGATGGCCCGATTCCGGGCTGAGCTCCTTGAACTGAGCACCCTGGTAGCCACCCACCCGTTCTGGGCGACGCTCGAGCGGGACAAGATCGTCGACGGCCGTATGACTCTCCAGCACACCCACGAGACGCCGGCCGTGGCCCAAGCGGGCTGAGCGCAATGACGGACGCCAATGGAATATCCCGGCTTGAGAAATGGCGGGCCACGCGCGACTACCTCGCGTGGCAGCTACGTGGCGCGGACCAGAAAGTCCGCGAGCTCGAGGCCCAGGAGCGGCAGGAACGACGGCAGCGGGAGCGAACCCGAGCGGAGCAGTCGTGGAAGATCCAACCGCAGCGTTCCAGCGAGAAAGCCCTGCTGCACCGGGGGTCATGCACGCTGTACAAGAACGACTTCGGCTACATCAACCGCGCCGAAGCCGCCCTCGCCCTCGCCGAGCCCGACATCAATGCCTGCCAGATCTGCAATCCCCAGACCGGTCTGGAGTGAGTTCAACTGCTAACGAGCTCGTGCACGATAAGGGCCGGCACTGCATCCGTGCAGGTCAACGACTTGAGCCGCGAAACGACTCGTGCACGAGCTCGTTAATGAGGGCGAGAGCCTCAGCAGCCCTGCACTCACCTCTCGCGGCGTAGCCGAGTGGCAACCTGCTCCAGGATTTCGGCCAGTGCAGCTCGGTTCTCGGGAGTCAGCTCGCCCTGCATGTCGACCGCAACGTCGTCGACACCGCGACTGATTTGGAAGTACCGGAGGATGAAGGCGCTGCGTTGCGCGGCGTTGAGTCGCGCGAAGGCAGTGTCCATGACGGCGGCTCCGTCGGCCCATGGCAGGTGGTCGCCCTCATGGTCGTGCGGTGCAGTCGCCGAAGGTTCCGAGGTGTTGACCTGGGTTACGGGAGCCGCCGTTGATACTGCCGGGCTGGCTCGATCGTCTGCCGGTTCGGCAGGGGTGCTTACGGCGTAAGCACCTTGCTTGCGCGCTGCGCTCTTCAGTTTCCGCTGCGCGAGGGCTTCTTTCGCGGCGCTGCCCTGTTGTTGTTCGGGTAGCTGGCCGACGGTCCGTGCTACTTCTACCGGCAGTTTCTTGTCTTCGACTGCTTGTTGCAGTTCGGGGGTGAGCTTGAGCAGGGCAAGTCGCTGGGTCACCCAGCCGCTGGACTTTCCGAGTGACCTGGCTACTGCGCGTTGCGACCCGTGGACCCCGACGAGGCGCTGGAGTGCCTTGGCTTCATCCAGCGGGTCGAGGTCCTCGTGTTGGACTGCCGCTGTGAGGGCTGTCTCGAGCAGGGTGTCGGCGCTGTCGGCGAGGGAGTCGTCGACGTGGACGGGGACATCGTCTATGCCTGCGACCTTGGCGCCGGCGAGGCGACGGTTTCCGTCCACGACGACGTACTGGGCTGTTCCGAGGGCATCGTCCTGCCCGGGGTGAGCGGCAAGGAAGGCGCTGCGGCTGACGACGGTGAGGGGTTGGATGATGCCTCGCCCGGTGAGGCTGTCGGCCATCTCTTCGATGGCTTTCAGTTCCTCTCGGGGGTTGTAGGGGTTGCGGGCGATCGCGGAGATCGGCAGACGCGGCGAGCTGGTTACGGCTTCGGGTCCCGTGTGAGCGGCCGTCGGTGTGGCGTCCTGGCCGGCGAAACGCGCGAATGACGCGGCGCGGCTGCTGATGGGCTGAGCCACTGCTTCAAAGGTGGCGCTGCCACCGAGGGAGTCGGCTTTGCTCATTCTTACTTCAGTCCCTTGGCGATCTGGCGCATGGCGTGCGACTGCTCGGAGGTGGGGGCGTAGGACAGGAGCGCCTTCTGCAGGCGTACTGCCTCGCGCTGTTCTTTGAGGTCCGGTACGACGGCGAGCACGGGCGGGCTCCCGAGCTGCATCCATTTGTCTCGTGACGAGGTGGCGATGTAGCCGCGGCGTGAGTCGAACTTGTTGACCACGAGGCCGAGCTGGTCGATCTGGATGTCGTAGTCGCGGGCCAGGGAGTCAACCTGGTTGATGAGCATGCCGTAAGCCTGGGCCGAGGTGTCCTCTGCCTCCACGGGGATGATCAGGCCGGACGCGCCGGGCCTTTCATCATCGCGCTGGCGTCCGTAGTAGAGCCCGGCGTCCATCGAGAGCCCCAGGCTCGGTGGGGAGTCGATGACGATGACGTCGAAGTGCTCTTCGATGGGTGACAGCGCCCGCTCAAGTGCGGCGTGTCGTGGGCCCCTGAAGATGGTCAGTCCGGAGTCGAGCAGGAAGGCGTCGAAGGCAGCCGGGAGAATGTGGAGTCGGTCGCCGAAGCGCTCGCCGTCTATGGGGATGGTGAGGTCGAGCAGGGAGTGTTGCGCCTGGTCGCGGTGGAGCATGTGCGTGACGAGGCTTTCCTCTCCGGCGGGAATCGCCTTGAGCCCGAGCTGGTGGCTGAGGTGGCCCTGGGGGTCGTAGTCGACGAGCAGTACGCGCTGCCCGCCCGCTTGGGCCAGGGCGTGCGCGTCTTCATTCGAAAGGCCCGCGGCAAGCGCGACCTTCAGGATGTGCTCGGATCCCTCGGCCAGGGCCTGGGCCAAGCCGGCCGCGACGGAGGTCTTCCCGACCCCGCCCTTCTGGTTGCAGACGACGAGGCGTCGGACCGACTGGGCCGCCTTGGCCGGGTTCTGTGTCAGCCATAGGGCTACGGACTGTGCCAGGCCCTGGATATACGACACTTCGCGGGCGCGGCAGTCCGCTTTGAAGTCGTCATAGAGGCCCTCGGGCAGGTAGGTGCCGAAGGATTCTGCGCCTGCGGTGTCGGCTGCGGGAAGCTGGTTGGGGTGCTCTCGCCAAGCCTGGATACCGGCGGCAACAGCGTCTTGGACGTCGGTGCTGAGCTGCGCAGCACGGACTTTGAGTGCCTGTCGGAGTGTGGCGGGCAGCTTCGAGACCAGCTTCTCCCGCTCACCCCCGGGGTACGGAGATGCCATGACGGCAGCTTACTGCCACGTCTTCCAGTTTCTGCGCACCCTTGCGCACGTTTCATTCCACATGTTCGTTAGTAGATGCAGGTGGGGTGCTTACGGCGTAAGCACCCACGGGTTCCTACTGGGTGCTTACGGCGTAAGCACCCATGCTTCGCGGTCCGTTCCCCCCGGGAGTGGCCGCGTCCCGCTCGATCTGATCGGCGCACTGACTCGGCTCGAATCGCACGTTTCCCTCTCCGTGACGAGCCTTCGCAGATGGCGGCGGTGAGTCATCGCTTGACGCGGTTACGGACGGCCAGGACGGCAAGCGCTAGAAGGACGGGTTCGGTCAAGCGGGAGAGCATCTCGATGTAGGTGCCGGAGGTGGTGAGGTCCTGGCCGGAGGAGCGGAACACCACCGAGTTGAGCGTGATGTTCAGGGCCTTCTCGGCGCGTTCACCGGTGAACCGGTTGCCGGTGGGGTTTTTCGGATCGTCCTTGTCGATCTCGAAGGTGACTCTGCCTCCGTCGGCCGGGACGGTGCCGGTCGCGGTTTGCTTCGGAGTCTCCGTGGGGAGGCCGACGGCTATCAGCATCACGATGGTGAGAAGCATGGCGGCTCCGAGCCAGGCCAGGGCCCGGGAGGCACGCATGCCGTAGCCGGACAACGCCCAGTACGCGGTCAGCAGGCTCCGTTCACCGCGGGGGATGTCGTCGGCGTGCCGGCGCATCTCCATCTCCCCGTAGTAGAAGTCAGCGGCCCCGGGCTCGTGTTTGCCGTCCTCAAGAGCTTTGCGTAGCGCCCGGTACACCGGCGCCAGCTGCAACGGCCCGGCGCGTCCGGCGCCCAGGACGGCTACGTTCCAGCCACGGACTGCCCCCGGCTGGCTGGCACGCCAGTGGTGTTCTTCGGCGAGGGTTCGGCGCTCGGTGAACCGTACGGGTGGCCAACGTCGCCAGTGCGCGGCGGGCGGCACCGTGTCGAACGTACACGCGCCTTCCAGGTGCAGTTGGTCCAGGTTCACTGTGCCTAGGAACAGGCATCTCGACAGATCGATGTCGGCCAGGACCAGGTGGGCTGCATCCACGCCACGCAGTGACGCCAGTCGCACCTCAGGACTCAACGCACCAGCGAGGGACGTCTCCGCCAGCTGCCGGCCGTCGGCGAGCACGAACGGATCCGGCTCTGCGGCGATCGTGAGGGGGTACTCAAAAACTGCATGTGTGAAGTCCACCGTGGCGTAGCGCAGGCGTACCTCGGCCGTGGACGACCAGCGAGTCCGACGGCACTCCAGATGCTGCGCAGTGAGGGAGAGGGTTACCGGGCTGCCGAAGGTCGCCCCGGACATCACGACCCGCCCGGCACATACCAACGGCCCAATGCTGCCCGCCTTCTCGAAGGTCGCCGACACGAACGAGGCATGGCGCTTGAAAATCGCTGCCGCGAACCCAGCAGGACCCTTGAAAGTCGCGGTTCCGAACCCTGCGAAGCCTTGGAAAGTCGCCTTATGGAACCAGGCGCCGCGCTCGAAGGTAGCCAACCGGAACTCGGCGCCACCCTTGAAGGTCGCAGACTGGAACCCGGCTCCGTTCTTGAAGGTCGCCGACTGGAAGCGGGCGGAGTCTTCGAAGGTGCTCGAATCGAAGCGGACGCCGTCCTCGAAAATCGCCGACTCGAACATGGTGCCGCCCTCGAAGATTGCCAAGTGGAACGATGCCACGTCCTTGAAGGTCGTTGTCCTGAACACCGCTTCGTCCTTGAAGGTTGCTGACTCGAACGATGCCTCGTCCTCAAAAATTGCCGACTCGAAACCGACGCGTCCCTCGAAGGTCGCCAACCTGAAATTGGCGACGCCCAAATGCGGGCGGCCGGTGGATGGGTCAAGAAGAGCGTTGAGGAGAGCATCGAAGAGGGATTCGGTGAAGGGCGTGCCGCGGTGATCAATGTCAGCGCCGGGGGACAGACCAGCAAGGTAGGCATCGCGGTCGGGGTCTCTCAGGTGGGCGAGGCACTCGGTGTGGCCCGGTACGCGGATGCCTGGGCAGCCGAACCTGACTTCTCGGCTGGCGTCCTCGCCGCAGCGCGGCCAGGTGATCGGTACTGGGGTCAGTCCTTGCGGTGGCTGAGGCATATCCGAGAGACGAGCGAGCGCAGCCCATCGGTTGCCGATCTCACCACGTGCATAAGTAGGCTCCGCTCCAACGCTTGTGTCGGGCGGAGATCAGCCCTGAACGCAAAAAGCCCCGCTCTTCTACCGCCCTGGAGGGCGGCGCAGAGCGGGGCTTCGTGTCGTGACAGGGTTGCCTGGCCCGGGGCGGGCGGCTGGGGCCCGATGCCAGTGACGGAACGTCCACCCCGGGCATCTGCGTGTCAGGCGTGGTCGCTGGCGTCCTTACGTCGGCGCGGCCGGTCGTCGGACACGAAACGGACCTCGCGAGGGCTCCTGAGGTTCCAGTTTTCGGCGCAGACTTTATGGACGGTCTCCCCCGCGTGCGAGCGCAGCATGGCGGGTTTACGGCACAGGATGCAGGGCGCGGGGGTGGGTCGGGCGTGTGAGCGGTCGCCCCAGTTGAGCAGTGTGGGCTGCTCGGGGGTGGTCATGGGCGGGTGGTGGTGCGGGCCGCAGTTCCGGGGCGGCCCTGGCGGCGGCCGTTGATGCTGGGTGCCTGGGCGTGCTCGGGGCGGGCCTGGACGACGGTGCCGCCGTGCTTCCCCTCGTACATCGCCGTGTCGGCGGCTCGCATCAGGGTGGTCAGGTCGCTGCTCCCGATGCCGGCGGGAGTGGCGGCGCCGACGGACACGGTCAGCGGCAGCAGTCCGTCGCCGTACGGGACGGGGCGGGCCATGAGGCGGCGCAGGTGGTCCAGGCGCAGCGCGTGGTGGCGGGGATCAATATGGGTGAGGGCGGCGAATTCGTCGCCTCCGAGGCGGCCGGCGACCCCGTGAGGTCCGGCCCACTCGGTCAGGCGGACCCCGATCGACGCGAGCGCGGTATCCCCCGCCTCATGCCCGAGATCATCGTTGATCTGCTTGAAGTGGTCGGCGTCCGCGAGGACCAGGACCACTTCGTCGGGGCGGCGCTCCAGGAGCCACTGCGCCCGCTCGGTGAACGCTTCGCGGCGCCACGTTCCGGTGAGCGGGTCGCGCTGGGCGTCCAGGAGGTCGTGCTGGGCGGTAGCCAGGCGACGGCGCAGGGCGGTGGTGTGCAGGGTCCATCCGGCCAACGGAATGGCCATGGCGGTGATGTGGAGCGCGGTCCTCGGTAACACGGGTGCGATCGGCATACTGGGTGCTCCTTCTCGTCTCTGACACGGGATGGAAAAGCTCAGGGCCACCGGTGCTACGGCGGCCCTGAGCGCTTATGTGCGACGGCTGGGCTCAGGCGGCGAGGTCGTGGCCGGCCAGGGGTGCGGTGTAGCTGTTCGGATCGGCCGGGATCCCCTCGGCACACTCAAGGCAGGAGCCGACCGTGCGGAGCGGCAGGCAGTAGTGGAACCTTCGGCGGCACTTCGGGCACGTGGACCGCTTCGCCATCGCCCGGTCCAGGGCCGCTTCCTTGGCGAGGGTCATCGGCCGCACCGGCAGGGCGAGATCGATGCGGAAGAGGTAAGCCATCCGCGTGCAGGCGCGGGCCGGCTTCGCGCGGCAGGCACGGCAGCGCAGCTGCGCGACGGGATCCTGGCCGCCGGGCCGTAAGCCGAGCGCCCGCAGCTGGCGGCGCGTGGCCAGCCCGTCCGGAGACGCCTGCCACTCGAACGTGTCGATGACCGGCGACGGCGCTGTTGCGTACGGGTCGACATCGACCACGACCGTCTCCACGCTCATGCCACACCCCGGGCGCCGGGGAGTCGGCGGTGAGGCAGGAGCGGGTGGCGGGGGCCGGGCAGGATCGGCCTCGAACGGCCGGTGTACTTGGCGGGACGCGGTGCGGACATGATGGACGATCACTCCTCTGAGCAGGGGAGAAAAGGGCGCGCCGGAGCCTGGGGAGGTCGAGGCGGGCCCTTTCCCTGTACGGGGGCGGGCAGGCCGGACGGCCTGGACCGCACCCGAGCCGTGGGTGGCTTCGGGTGCGAGGCAGGTGGTCCGGAGCAGGGGTGGTGTTACTGGCCGCGGTTGTCGGCTTGGGCGGCGGCTTGTCCGAGCATGCGCATCGGGACGTGGCCGTCAGCCCAGCGGTCGTTGAAGGCGGGCACGGAGTCCGCGTCGCCGAACTGGTCGCGGATGGCGTCCATCAGGACCTCCAGGCCGCGGGATTCCAGGCTGCGGTCGCCGGCGGCTTCGACGCGGATGGCGCCGTAGAGACAGCGGGCTCCGTCCTCGCGAACCTGGGATCCCGCGCCACCCGTCGGTGAGCACTTGTTGCGGGCATGTCGTGTTCCGAGACACCGCGATCCCTGAGCACTGGCCGTGTGAAATCGGCTGGTCTCCATGCGAGGCCGTGCGCGATGCTGCACGCGTGATCGATCGAGAAACCGCAGTCCAGATCGTTGAAGAACAGCTGGCGCGTGACTACGAAGCGAACCGTGCGTTGCGCTCGGAAGCGATGCTCTTGGCAGTGGCCGACGTGAAAGAGCACGAGTTGGTGTGGATCGTTTTCTGGACGTCCGAGGCGTATCTGCGCACCCGGGATCCGGATTTCATGTTTGTAGGGAACGGGCCCTACTTGGTCGATCGCCTGGACGGAAGCCTGCACCGGATCGGTGTCGTCTCGGCGGTAACCGATGGGTGGCAAGAGGACTACCGAAGCCGCATCCGAGGACAGGCTGTGCGGACCGCAGTTGATGATCTACACGATGAGGTTCGTGGTGTTGCGGCTTCTCGTGGGCGGATCCATGCCATGCACACGCTGCGTCAAAGGCTGCCCGTGCTGTCTCTTGCCGAGGTTATCGAGTATGTGGGCGCGTTGAAGGACGGCATCGTTCCGGATCATCTTGCGCAGGTCGCCACGAAGGAACTGGTGCCCTCTGTCGATCCGGTACTGACTGCGACGACCATCCGTGAGGCCGTATCGAACACTGACTGAGTTAGAGGTCCTCACAGAGGTCTCAGATGATGTGACTGTCGGCTTGGATGCTCGTTGGGCTGGTGGCGTTGGGGCGGGAGCAAGTAGCGGGGCCCGGGCAGGATCGGTCTCGGGCTGCCGGTGTGTCTGGCGGGACGCGGTGCGGGCATGGTGGGCGATCGCTCCTCTGATCAGGGATGAAAAGAAGGGCGCGCCGTCACCTGTGGAGGTTCCGGTGCGCCCTTTGCCTGTACGGGGGCGAGCAGGCCGGACGGCCTGGCCCGCGCCCGACCTGCATGGCGGGTTCGGGTGCGAAGCAGGTTGTCCGGAGCGGGGGCGTTGCTACTGGCTGCGGTCGTCGGCGAGGGCGGCGGCCTGGCCGAGGATCCGCATCGGGACACGACCGTCGGTCCAGCGGTCGTTGAAGGCGGGCACCGAGTCCACATCGCTGAAGTCAGCACGGATGGCGTCCATCAGGACCTCCAGGCCGCGTGCCTCCAGGCTTCGGTCTCCGGCCGCTTCGACGCGGATGGCGCCATAGAGGCAGCGGGCCCCGTCCTCTCGGATCTGGGATCCGGCGCACCACCCGTCGGTGAGCAGACGCTGATGGGCGCGTTGCAGGAGGGCTGCGACGGGTGAGGCGTACGGGGCGGGGGGCTGGAGGGTCGGGGTGAGCGGGACGGTGACGACGTCGGCCAGGTCGACGGGGTCGACGGGGTCGACGGGGATGTGGGCGGTGCGGACCTCGTAAGCGACGGCGGCCTCGTCCAGGGCCACGGTCATCGCCGCTTCGACAGCGGCCAGTCGGGCCTCCAGCGAGAGCGCTGCCGGGATGGTGGTCACCGGGGTGGGCGTGCTCGTGGTCTGGGTGGTGTGCATGAAGGGCTCCTCGAGGAACCGGGCGGCCGGGGAAGGGGTGAGGGCCCGGCCGCGATGCGGCCGGGCCCTCGGGGGTCGTGCGGGGTTAGGCGTTGGTGAAACTGCGGATGGCGTCCAGGGCCTGGCGGGGGGAGGCGACCGTGTCACGGCGCGGCCCGCTCTTCGTGCCGCTGCGGGGCTTGCTGCCGCCGCGCTTCTTGGGCGCGTCCCCGTTGCCGTCCTCGTCGTCCGGCTCGGGGCCGAACTCGCCGGGGCGGGGCGGCTCGGTCCAGTCGAACCAGAGGTCCCGCAGTTCGAGTTCGCGGATCTCGTGGTCGGTGAGGGTGGCGATGGTGTCGGGGAAGAAGCCGTCGATCCCGGCCTTGAAGTCCATGTACAGGGTGCGCAGGACGTCAGGCTGTTTGCCCTCGATGATCCATCCGGCGCCGCCGGTGTTGGAGTCGGAGGGCGGCTCTGGCTCGCCGGCCATCACGCGTTCGATCCGGCCCGCTTCGGCCGGGGAGAAGGAGCGGGGCAGGGGGTCGGGGGTGTTCTCGGACGGGATGCCGAGGGCCCTGAACATGTCGGCGATCTTCTTCGGCGCGACCTTCAGGACGACTGGGATGCAGTTCTCGCGCAGGTTCTCGCACAGCAGCTGCGTGAACCCGTCCTGCACATAGACAGACTGGCCGGCCACCTTGAGACCGACGCCGTACTTGCGGCCCTTGACCGAGACCAGCTCGGCGAGGTCCATGATCTCCGCGCCGTAGTCGCCGTTGCGGGCGGCGGACAGGAACTCGTCCAGGTACGCGGAGAGCATCCGGTAGGGGCAGCCCGGCAGGTTCGGGTCCCACTCGTGGACCTTTCCGTCGTCCCAGCGCATCTGTCCGCGGATCTCCATCAGCGCGACCATGACTCGCAGGAGCCGGATCATGTAGAGGGCGCCCACGCCGTAGCGGGCGGTGTGCTCGCCCAGCGCGGCCGTCTTCTCATCCGGGGCTTCGGTGGCGAGCATGACCACGGCGCCGTACAGGGCGTCGGCAGCGACGTGCAGGCCCATCAGCTGCGTCTTGCCGCCGCCGGACGGGGCGACGAACAGGCCGTGGGCCGCGCCCCGGTCGGTGTAGACGCGGTTGCGGGCGGGCTGCCCGTTGCCGAGGTAGCCGGTCACCCACCGGCCGTCCTTGTCCGGGGTCAGGAGCTCGCGGGTGGCGGGGAAGACCTGCGCCAGCGGCGAGCTGTCCCACAGGGAGACCAGGACCTGGTTGCCGTCGACAGTGACGAACAGCCGGCCCTCGTCGTACTTGGTCTTCAAAGCGGTGGCCAGGGCGTGCAGGTTGACGCGCGGCTCGCCCGCCTCGTCGGGGACCTGGGCGATGTAGTGAGTGACCCGGCGCTGCTTGTCGCGGACCTGCTTGACGAACTCCGAACCCGGCACGGGCCCACCGGTGGCGCCGATCCGGTCGGCCCACCACTCGTCCTCCGTGGGCGCCTTGCGGCGGCGGACCGCCTCGTCCGGGGTCAGGTGGACCTCCAGCCAGCCCGGCCCGCCCTGCCGGCCGGGCTGCTGCACCACCTGGGCGAAGTGAACGTCGCCCTCATCGATGCCGAACGCGGCCGCGACCGCGGCTTCACCCAGGCCGTTGATCGGGCGCCCCGGTTCGACGGCGCGCAGCAGCATGGTGAGGTCGTGGCTCGTGCCGGGGTGGCGGTCGGCGTGGACAACCATCGTGCGGCCTGGGTTCCCTGCCCGCTCCCACAGCAGCCGCACATCCCGCGTGAACGCATCCGCACCGTCATCCATGACAACAGGCGCGACGACGGCGGGTGTGGTGCGGGCGGGCTGCGGGATGGGTGCGAGGGCGGGGCGGTGGTGGCGGCGTGCGCTGCGCGAGAGCGGCAGCAGGCACCAGCCGGCGGCAGCCCACGCGGCGGCCAGGGCGGCGTCCCAGCCCCAGCCGGTGGTGTACATCGCGGCGGCGTCGATCGCCGCACCGAAGACCACGGGGGAGAGGCGGACCAGTTTGCGGCCGGTGCCCTCTCGGGACTGCACGGCGAGGATCGCACCGCCGACACCCGCCGCACCGGCCAGCAGGACGCTCGTGCTGACGAGCCCGTCGGGCGACAGGTTCGGGGCGGCGGCGAGGACCGGTGCGGTCAGGGTGTAGGCGATTCGTTCGAGGGCGACGCTGCGCGGGACAGACACCGGAGCTCCTTCAAGGACGGGACGGGAGGGCGGGGGAGGGAAGGCGGAAGGGCGGCCCCGCAGGTGCGGGACCGCCCTTCCGGGTGAGGTAGTGCTGTGCGGGTCAGCGGGCGAAGAATCCGGGCTTCGGGGTGCGCTCCGTGCGGGAGGAGCGGAGGTCGTCCAGCGCGCCGTAGAGGGTGGAGTGGGTGCGCTGCGTTTCGTGGGCGGTCTCGGCAACGTCCTGGGCGCTCTGGTGGAGCTTGCGGACGTCGTGGGCCGCGCCGCCCAGGGCGACGGACACCGTGTTCGTCAGCTCGACGAACCGGGTGTCGAGGTCCGCGTTGGCGATGTCGACGGCCAGGGCCTCGGTCCGCTCGGCGTTGGCCCGCATCTCGCGCTGCAGGGCCCCGAGCTCGTCGGAGCTGGAGTCCATCGCTGCGGCGAGCTTCTTCAGCTTCAGCTGGACGCTCTTGTACCGGTTGTCGCCGTCGGCGGGCGCGGGGGAGGCGGCCGGGCGGGGGGAGAGTTCGCTGCTCATTCAGCGGTCCCTTTCTGGTCAGTCGTGGTGGGTGGCGGAGGAGGCGTGGGTGAGCCCGGCGTCGTCCACCGCGCGCATGTCCTCGCCGTAGGTGCGGGCGACCCCGACCGCCGCGAGCCGGGCGGCTTCGGCGGCGATCTCGCAGGTCTGCGCGCACCGCTCGGCCTGGACCTTCATGCGGCCGGCGGCGTCGGCGAGGTCGGAGATGAGGCCGGTGACCTTCGTGTCGATGTTGTGGTCGCCGACCAGGTCGGTGGCCATGTCCCGCAACGCGTCGGCGACCTTGCCCAGCGCTGCGGCCAGTTCCTCCGCCCGCTCCTGGTCCGCGCCGGCGGCCAGCGCGATGTTCGCGATCTCCACCAGGTACTGGTCGAAGGTGATGTCGGTGCGGTGCTGGGCGGCCATGCCGCCCTGCGCCGATGTTGTGGTGGTCGGATGGGTCATGTGCGGCTCCTGTTCGGGGGTTCGGGTGGTGCCGGGGCGGGCGGTGTGAGGCTCCGGAGCAGGCGGCAAAGGGCGCTCGACAACGACCGCGTCCACGTAGTCGTCCTCGCTCCCGGCCGGGGTCGGCGGGGGCTGCTTGCGGGTTTCGTGACCGGGCCACTCCGCCGTCTCCGTCCGGTTTCCGGGCCAACCCGGACCGTCCGCTGACGCACCACCAGACCCCGGACCGGGGCCGTTCTTCGCCGTCCCCGGCCCGGAAGCGTTGGAGCCGCCTGACGGCTGCTCAGCGCCCTTCCGTGCACCGCCTGGCCCCGTCGTCCCGGCGCCCGGTTTCGGGCCGCCAGGGGTGGCCTCAGGGCCGTTCTTCGGGGTGTTCTTGCCGTCTGCCGCCGTGGTGTCCGCACCGGTGGTTCCGGCGGCGCCGCCCTTGGCCTCAGCGCGCTTCCCGGCACGATGCGCGGCATTCACGCAGCGCCGGCAGCGGCACTGATGCTCGTCGTAGGCCTCCGCGCTCCCGTGCCGGACACCGGGAGGAAGCTTCTTGGGCTCGTCGTACTGGATCTTGGACCGGTTACGGTCGCCCTTGCCGCCCGACGTGTCCGGTCCGGCTCCCCCGCCCTTGGCACCATCGGGCGTCTTCCTCAGCCGGTCCTTGGACAGATCGACCTTCCGGCCTCCCGCCCCGTCCCGCTGCCGGGTCTTGTCGTCACCCTTCGACGGCTTGGGAGCCGGGCCCAGCTTGGGCTGCTCCTTGGAACCAGGCCCCTGCTTCTGGGGCTGCTGCTTGGGCGGCGGCTGCTTCCGCGGCTGCTCCTTCGGAGCCGGACTCGGCTTCGGCTGCTCCTTGGGAGCCGGGCCCTGTTTCTGCGGCGTCTGCTTGAGCGGCGGCACCTGCTTCTGCGGCTGCTGCTTGGGAGCGGGCTGCTTCTGCGGCTGCTGCTTGGGGGCGGGGGCCGGCGACTTCGTCGGCTGCTGAGGCTTGGGCTGCTGCCTGGGCGCCGGGCCCTGCGGACCGTTCTTGCGACCGCCCTTGTCACCGCCCAGCCCGGAGGCGCTCTTGCCACCGCCGCCCTTGGCCCCGGCCGCGTCGCCTTTGCCGCGGGCCGCCGTCTTGTCGGCCCGCGCCTTCAGCTGGGCGGCGCGCAGCTTGTTGTGCTGCTCCAGCAGCCCGACTTCTCGGGCCGTCTTCGCATTCAGCAGCTCCACTTTCCGGGCGATTTCCGCCTCCCGGAAAGGAGCCTCGCTCTCGATTCGCGCCTGTCCGAGGGCAATCCGGTATTCGAGCCAGTCGCCCAGCCTTTCAGCGAGCGACCGACGATGCACATATTCACCGTCGCCGCCCTCACCGGATTCACCATCAATATCCGGAGTGGAGAAACCCTCGGACCTGAGCGCCATTTCCGGGTCCATGGGGCGCGGAATGACCGGCAGTTCCATGGTGGTCTCTTCCGGGGATTCCGGCGGCGTTTCCGGGGTCTCCCGGACGGGTGGGAAAAGGCGTCCGGGGTCCGGGAGTTCGGGCGGCCGGTTGAGGACGTCACCCGCTACGGGGAAATTGATGAGCTGGCCTTCGGTGTCGTCGGTGGACACGAGATGCTCCCTCCCGGGGGCTTGACAACGAGTGACTGCCTCGCGTACGCGTGTGCGCGCCTGGGCGTGTGGGTGTGTGGGCGCCTGGGCGTTGGGGACGAGTCGAGGGCCGCCGCTCGGTGAGCGACGGCCCTCGTGGACTCGCAGGCTGGTTACGCGGTGTGCTTGAGGTAGAGCGCGTGCAGGTCGTGTGCCAGCGACCGAAGGGCGGCGGTGTCGCCGCGCTTGAGCGCTTTCCTGCCGTGCGTCTGGACCAGCATGATGAGGAAATAGAAAGCGCCGAGGTCCTCGCCGTGTTTCTCAATGAACGCGGTCCGCTGGGCGATCAGATAATCGCGGGAACGCTGCGCTTTGAGTTCGGCTTTCAGGAGCGGCCTGGTCACGCCGACCTCTTACCGAGATCGTAAATCGACGCAGGACCACCATAGCCGGGATTCTGGCCGCTGTCACGCTCTTCTCCGGAATGGGGTGCGGCCTGGATCGGCTGCGGGTTCTTCTTCCGCGCCTTTTCCAGCTCCTTTTCCTTCCGGACCTTTCCGGTATTTACGACCGCCTCGTCGTGCGAGCGGCGCTTGTAGGCACTCTTTTCCAGGCCGTCGGTGAGGGAATTGAGGCTCTTCAGGACGTCCTTGAGGGCCCTTTCGACCGGCAGGGCGCGCATCCGGGCGTGGAACCAGCGGTCGCCCTCCACGCCGACGCTGCGGCAGTGGACGCGGGTCTCACGCTGGAGGATCTCCAGGTTGGCGCCCATATCGAGCAGGACGCGCTGCATGTCGGCGAGGTAGCGGGCGGTGGCCTCCGCGTTCTGCGCGACGTCGCGCAGCGGAGCGGAGCTGGGTTCGTTGCTGTTCACGAGCTGGCCTCCAGAGGCGGTCGGGTCTGCTGTACTGGGGGTGACTGCTTCCGGCAGTCGCAGCGAGGGCCAGCCCACTTCGGATGGGCTGGCCCTCACTGGTGTGTGCCGGACGGTGTGGTTCAGGTGAGGTACTTGTCCGCGTCCTCGGGGCGGAGCAGGCCGGCCTGGGAGAGCAGCCGGACGGCGCGGGGCTGGTTGACGCTGAGCTTGGTGCGGGCCTGGTAGAGGGTGACGAAGCCATCCATGTCGCGCGGCAGGTCCTGTACAAGGGGCAGGAGTTCGGCGTCAGTCCGTACAGCCGCCGTACCTGTACGGTCCGTTCCGGTGGTTCCGGTTGCCGGAGACGATGCGGCGTCCGTACCTGTACGAGCACCCGGTACGCCGTCGCCGGGTTGTGTACGGACGCTGACCGAACCTGTACGGCCCTGTACGGCCGCGCTGGTCGAACCGGTACGGCGTGCGGCCGGTGTACCTGTACGCGGCGCCCCGTCAGGGGTGGTGTGTACACGGTCTGTACGGTCGCTGTACGGCCTGGTCAGCCCAGCATTGGCGCCGTCGCCGTGCGGCGGGTGGGCGGCGACGTGTACAGGGTCTGTACTGCCCCGCCCGGTGGCCGTCCGGTCGGTCCGTACCGAGTGCTGAGCGCTGTACATGCCGCCGCCAAACCCGTCTGTATGGCTGGACTGTGCGGTGTCCGTCCCGTCTGTACGGCGGTGTGTACCTGTACGGGCGGGCGTTCCGTTTCCGGTGTCCGTACCTGTACGCCCGTCCGTCGTGCTCGCGCCGCTGTGTCCGTCTGTACTGTCGTCGTGCATGAGGGTGTGTACGCGCCAGATGACGGCCACGAAGATCAGTACGACGAAGGTGGTCAGCTGCCACGGTGCCGACTGGCCCTCCTTGACGATGTGGGCCTGCTCGGACAGGTGGTAGGTGACGTTCGCCGATGCCATCAGCAGGAGCGCGTAGGGGATGTCCTTCTTGGCGCGGAACGCGGTGACGCAGTAGACGTCGATGCTGACGGGCAGCAGCGGCGCGACGTACTTGTTGATGCCGACCATGGTCGCCAGTTCGTACTCGCCGGAGGCGGCGAGCCCGACGCCGGCGGCGAGCGCGATCCACGGTGACGTCTTCCATGCCTTGCGGCTGACGCTCTGGTGCCAGCCGTTCCAGCGGGAGCTGACCTTCTTCGCCTCCTTGGCCTCATCCAACAGCCGTCGGGCGCGGGACTCGTCGGCCCGGGCCCTCTCGGTGACGCCCTTGGCCTTGCGCTCCGCCTCCGTCGTGATGCGCTCCGCCTCTTTCTGCGCGGCCTCCCGCAGCTGCGCGGTGACGGTCTTGGCTTCCTCCCGCAGCCGGTCGCGCTGCTTGTCGCATGCCGCCTTAAGTCCGGCGAGCTCGTCGGCGAGCGCCTGACGCTTGGTGGCCGCCTGGGCGTCGAACTGGTCGGTGAGCTCGCGCAGCTTCTCCCGCAGCTCGGTGCGGGCCGCCTCCGCCTCGCTGTGTACGGCGGCGACATGCTGGTCGGCTTCGCGGCGCCGGTCGTCGGCGGCCTTGACCGCGTCCGCGTACAGCGCCTCCGCCTCCGCTCGACGGCCGTCATACTGCTCGGCCGCCGTCGCCGCGAGCCAGGCGAACCGCTCCCGGGCCTGATCGACCTCCCGCTGCGCCACGGCGACAAGGTGGTCGGCCTGCTCCTGGGCACGGGTGAGGATCTGGCCGGCCTCGGTGCGCCGCTGGTCGACCAGGGCGCTGATCTCGGTGAGGTCGGCCTCGGCCAGGCGGCGCAGTTCGGCAACGGCCTTGCCGGTCGCGTCGCGGTCGGTGGCGGCCAGCTCGGTCAGGTCGACGACCTGCGCCCGGGCCTCGCTCACGATGGTCTCGGCCCGGTCGTGGGCCTGGGCCAGGAGCCGGTCGGCTGCGCCGCGCGCTGCCTCCAGGTCGCCCGCGGCGGCCGCGCGCTGGGCGGTGGCTTCCTGGTCGGCGTCGGCGGTGATGCCCGCGGCGCGCTCCTGCGCCTCGGTCATCAGGTTGGTGACCTGCTCGTGCGTTCCGGCGACGGTACGCGCGGCCGCAGTCTCGGCTTCCGCCTGGAGGGCGGCGGCCTGCTCACGCGCGGTGTCGATGACGTCGGCGGCCCGATCCCGGGCGTCCGCGAGGCGGGCCAGCGTCTCGAAGTCGACGGCCTCCGGCTCCGTCGTCGCGGCCGGGACCGGGGGAGCGGCAGAGGTAGGGGAGGGGGTGGCCTGCGGAGCCGGGTGGGTCGCCGACGGCTTCTTTCGGGCGGGGGGCCTCTTACGGGCGTTTCGTGTGGCGGCCACGCCGCCTCCTTCCAGTTGGTACTGCGGTGTTCCGGGGCTGTCCGGCTCCCCGTCACCGCGAAGCGCCCCTTTCACCGGTGATGCCAGTGGGGGCGCTTCGCGGATCAGGCAGCCTGCAGAACGGGGTGTCACCAGCCGTTGAGGTGGGCCTCGAAAGCGGGCCAGCCCATCCGCGCGGCGGCGGCGAGCTCGCGGGCGCCTCGGGCGCCGCGCTGCCAGATGCCAGCGGCCGTGTCGTGCCCCTCGGCCGCCAGGCGGTCGGCGATCACCTTCTGGTCGTCGGCGGACCGCTGGTAGTCCGCCGCAATGCTCTGCATCTCCGCGTAGGTGTAGGGGAGCGGCTCAGGCGGGGCGATCTCGCCGATGACGAGGTAACTGTCGATATCAGCGGTGGACCACCGGGTCGGGTCGCCGTGGTCGTCGCGGTACTGATCGAGGGTGAGCATCTGGTCTCCGATCGGGTCAGGTGCGGCGGGAGTTCAGGTAGGCGTCCTGGAGTCGGGCGAACCGCTCGAAGAGCGGCTCACCCGCCTTGCAAGGGCTGTGGTGCTGGCAGGTGGTGCAGCCCGCATAGTGGTTACGCCAGGTGTCGGTGGCGGCCATGTAGCGGGTGAGCAGGTCATCGGCCATCGCGGGTGGTGCCTCTCAGCGGTGCGCTGGTGGATGTCGGCGACGGGGTGGCCCGCGTCCCACGCCCTGGCGGCCGCCGTTGCCGCGGCCGCCAGGAGCGTGAGAGTGAGCGGGTGGACCAACCCGAGTGAGGTGATCGCCCGGACCGCATGGCGCTGGGCGGTCCGGGCGGCGCGTATATGGACGTTCAGCGCTCAGCCCTGCCGCTGGCCGGTGCCACCGCAGGGCTGGCAGGACTGCATCTCGACACCCTGGTAGGGGGTGCCGTCCGCGCCGACGTGGCAGACAGTGACCATCTGCTGTCCAGAGCCGCTGCAGGAGGAGCAGGTGGTCATCGGGCGACCCCCGTTCCGCCGCAGGGAGAGCAGGGCTCCCAGTGCTGCCGGGACACCCCGTCGCTGCTGGTGTCCACGACCCAACCACCGGCCCCCGAGCAGCTGCCGCACGCCTGGTTCGCGGCGATGTTGATCCGGGCCCGCATCTCCGCAGCCGTACGCGGAGCCCGCCGGCCCTCGGGGATGCGGGCGTCGGCCTCGCGGACCACACGGATGAGGTGGCTGCCGAGCCGCTGCTCCGCCCTGGTCCTCACGGGCAGTTCGGTGAGGGTGGAGGTACTCATGCCGCGACCCCCCATCCGGCGCGTGCCCGGCGGGCGGTGCGGATCTGCCGGATCTGCGCCGCGAGGGCACGGAGCCGGTCGTTCTGGGCAGCGGTCCTGGAGTCGGGGTTCGTGCCCGCCTCGTGCTGGAGCCGGGTGGTCAGCGTGTCGAGCTGGCGGCCCTCGGTGTCACGGTCCGCGTCGACCGCGGCGGCCAGGCGCTCGGTGTGGGCGGCGCGGACGGCGGCGAGCTCGCGGCCGGTCAGGCCGGCGCGCACCATCTCGTCCGCGTCGGGCCGTCCGTCGCCGTCGCGCAGTGCGAGTTCCTCGCAGGCGGCCCGCACGGGGCAGCCGGTGCAGAGGCGGATCGCCTCGGTACGGCGGGTCCGCCAGGCGGCGAGACCTTCGTCGTCGGCGCGGAAAAAGAGGTCCGGGTCGGCGGTGGCGCAGTGGGAGCCTGCGTCGACCGCGGCCTGGAGTACGGCCCGGCGCGTGTGCCGGGCCTGAGTGGATGTCATCCTGTGCATGCGCGTTTGCCCTTCGACAGAGGGTGAGCTGCGAAGACGAACCCCCGGGCATGCCCGCCTGGGGGTTCGTCGTGTTCAGGGCCGGTGGCCCCGGGGCTGCTGTACGAGCAGCCACGGCCCCGGCCGCCCCCTGGTGGTGCGGGGCGGCCGGGGCCGTGGTCGTTCGTCGCCGGGTTCGGAGTCAGAGCGAGGTGCGCGTCCACGCCGGGAAGCGCTGGGCGCATCGTCCGCAGTGGGGTCGGCGGGTGATCCGGTGCCATCCCGCAGCGACCGCGTCGGTGAGGCTGGACTCGGTGGCGCCGCAGTGCTCGCACTGGAGCTGGCCGACCTCCGGCTGCGCGGCAACCTGGCGGGGGGCGAGGTGGGCCAAGGGGACTTCAGGGCCATCGGTGGGGAGAGCACCCTGGGGAACGGTGCGACGCAGCTGGTCGGTCTGGTGCGCCTGGTTCAGCACCTCTGCACGCGAGCGTTCCTGGCGGGCACGGGCGGTCCGGGCGCGCTGGGCAACCGCCCGTTCGGCCCGCGTCTGCTGCTCACGGGCGAGCGTGCAGGTGGCCTGCGTCTCCCGGACACGGATCTCCAGGTCGCGGCCCGTCGCACACCGGCCGCCGCCGAGGCAACCTGTGCAGGCGGTGCGGTGAGCGCGAAGAACGTGACGCGCCTGTTCCAGGAGGGCGAACAGGTGGGCCAGCGAGGTGCGTTCCCGGGCGGCGAGCCGGTGGACCGGGACGGCCGGCGCCGCGAGCGGCTTGTAGAACTGCTGCGCCGCACGCCGGTTGTCCTGCGGCATCGCGTCCCGCAGCAGGCGGTTCTGGGTGGCCTGCCAGCGCCGGACGTCGATGTCGACGATCACGAGCTGGTCACTGCCGGGGCAGAGGGCGTGCGTCTCGCCCTCCGCCCGCTTGTCGCTGATGCAGTGCTCGCGGATCTTGAGGACCGTGTCACCCATGATCCGGCGCCAGGTGCGGCAGTCGGGGCAGGCGATCGACATCGTCTCGCCGGGCCGGACGTTGTAGTCCTCGGGGGCCATGGAGCTGAGCGATAAGGGGGCACGGCGGTTGGTGTTCTTGGTCCGGACGCGGCCGGGACGAGAGCGGGGCATCGAATCCTCCTGACGTGGGATCGGGTGCGGGTGCTGCCTTCTCTGCCGCGCCAGGCCGGCCACGTAGGCCAAGTTGGTCCTGACGGACAGACAGCGCAGCAGCGCTGTTCGAGGTGAATCAGGTGGAGCTATTCGGTACAGGCGCCAAGGCCGGGGGAGCTCGGCTCACCCCACTGCCGCCGCCCCCGTAGAGGCCGTGACTCCTGCTGTTGTTCAGTGGTGCGGTGACGCTATGGGCGCCCGAGCTGGGGTTATAGCTTACGCAACCGAGAGATTTAGCGCCCTAAACCGCTCGGCTATGAAAACCATAGGGCTCGTCACGCCACGCGTCAACCACCTTGAACTGACGCGGTTTAATGGGGTAAACATGACTCAACGAAGGGAGGCGCCATGGAGCAGGAACGGCTCAACGAGGAGCATCCCTCACTGAGGGAGCAGCTCGACGCCACGTTCGACGTCACCTTGTCTCAACTGAAGGAGCTGTCCGACCCCCTGGTACGGGCGAAAGCCGCGCACGTTCTTGTCGGCCGGGCTCAGGACTACGGAGCTGAGCTGCAGGTCGTCCGCAATGAGGCCATGAACGAGACCCTGCGCGTTGGCCAGTTGAACAGCACCCAGCTGGCAACGGAGCTCGGCATCAGCAAGGGGCGGGTGAGCCAACTCGCGAAGGGCGCTCCACCTGAGCGACTGTTCCTCGGATCGGGCAAGGTAGTCGTAGCTCTCGCCGAAAAGTTGGAGCACGGCAAGCTGCACGATGGCCGGGACAAGCGGGTCCAGGGCCCAGTGATTGCTACTGAGGACTTCCAGACCTACGAGCACCTTCGCGAGCTAGCGGAGGACGTCGGGCTGGAGATCACTTTCGAGCGAATCCCGCTCGGGGGAAACGTGCGGCTCAATCGCAACAACCTCGTGGTCATTTGTGGGCCCCGGCTGTCGCCCCTGATCGAGCAGATCCTCGAGAGCGACCCGCACCTTCGATTCGACAAGGACGACGACGGTTGGTTCCTGACCGATCGAAAGACCGGTGAGATCTACCGGTCGGCCATGGACGTCGGCGGCAACAGCGACGTAGCGTACTTCGGCCGGCTGCCGCGCCCCGACGGACAAGGAACGTTCCTCTACATCGCCGGCATCCACGCCCGCGGTTCCGGCGGGGTGGTGCATTGGCTCAACGCTGAGCTGACCAACCTGCATCGTGAGCTGAAAGCAAAGCGCTTCTCGACGCTCATTTCCAGCACGTTCGACCCTGACACGCTGGAGATCATCTCCAGCAAGCGCGTCACACCATTTTATCGCCCGGAAGGCTCCTGAAGTGCAGGTATCCATGGCATCGACCCAAGGTGTGGGCGCCGCGAACGAGGACTCGGTCCACGTGAGCCCCACTGGGGTCGTCGTGCTGGACGGCCTGTCCGCACCTACAGATCTCCCCATGGGATGTGTGCACGGCACGCCCTGGTTCGTTCGACAGCTCGGTGCCAAGCTCATCAACCTGATTGGCGATCAAGAAGTCTCTCTGCGAGAGGCCCTGCGACGGGCAATCGCAGACGTCAACGACCTGCATCGCGACTCGTGCATGCTGGATCAGGAGGCAGTACCCGCTTCGACCGTGGCAATGGTCCGCGAGCGAGGCGACGCGTTCGACTACCTCGTCCTCTCTGACAACGTGCTGGTCATAGATCTGGGTGCCGACGGCATCAAGGCGATCGTTGACAAGCGTGTGGAGGAGGTCGCAGCAGAGGAGATGCGAGAGGCGTTGCAGGGGCCAACCGGCACTCCAGAGCACGCCAGCCGAGTGTCGAAACTCGTCTCGGTCCAACGGCGACTCCGCAACAAGCCGGGTGGTTACTGGGTAGCAGCTACCGATCCGGCGGCGGCTGACGAGGCCATTGCTGGCTCCGTGGAATTGGCGCGCGTACAGCAGGCGGCGCTGTTGACTGATGGGGCCAGCCGACTCGTGGATGCTTTTGGCGCACTCACGTGGGCGTCTCTCTTGAAGCTGCTGCGAACTGAAGGCCCGACCGCATTGATCGCAAGGACCCGTGAGGCCGAGCTCGCTGACCCGCTCGGGGAGCGATGGCCCCGGTTCAAGCGCTCAGATGACGCCACCGCTGCGTACGTCGGTCACCTCGGCGCCGCACCGTGGGAGGGGCGATGAGGGCTCGTGCTCGGATGTCCGCCGACGACCCGTCAGCCCGCTCTAATCGCGAGCCTTTTTGGGGGATGATGTACTCCATGAAGCCTTAGAAACGCCGAAGCGGTCCCGTCGCCACAACGGAACCGCTTCCTAGCGATCGACTCGACGAACTTCCAGGAACCCGAGTCGTGAGCAGTGAGAGTGACCTCGCCTGCCGGGGTGATGCCCGTGGACCTCTCGGTCCGCGTGGTCACCTCTACCCAGAATAAGCGGACCGTGTCGCGGATCGCCACCATCTGGGTCCCCTGTCAGGTCACATCTGCTGGTCACGGCTCCCCTAACAAGGGGAGATCCGCCACATGCACCGCCCGTACTGCCCGCGCCGCCGGCCTCCAACTACGGCTCGAGGAACTTTTTCCGGCCGAACCGCCACACAGACGCCTGGGCCGACACCTGTAAGCGTGACCGCCTTTACCGCCCTTGTCCCAGGTCCCACCAGCCGCACTGCCATGCCTTCGTCGGGGGGTGTCGCATGAACCAGTTCGGCGAAGCCCTCTTCGGCCGCGGCTACGAAGTTCCGGACGATGTGACAGTCACTCGCCCCGTTGCGGAGACTCCTGGGCTTCAGCCCGAGGACATTGGCGTCCTTGTCCACCTGTTGCTGCTTCCTCCGGATACGGCCGCTACTGCCAAGGACCTCGCGGCCGGCATGCGGGAGCAGCTGGGCTGGAAGATGAGCGTTGACCGGTTCGAGGTCATCGCGAAGCGCCTGACGAAGGCCGGGCACCTGATGCGCAAGTCGGTCTACAACGACGCGTCGAAGCGCCCGCAGTGGCGCTACTGGGCCTTCCGGAACCCGGCGAAGAACCCCGAGCACGCCGCAGCAGAGGCCGAGACGTTGTCGCAGGTCAGAGCCGAAATCGGGAAAAACCTGGTTTCGGGCCAGGCCGACCCGAGGGAAACCGGGGAAAACCCTGTTTCGCCAGGTCAGAGCCGGAATCGGGTTTTCCCCGGCTTCGAAGCGGAACCGGGGAAAACCCGTTTTCGCTCAGACCGCGTTGTCGCAGGTCAGAGCCGGAATCCGGAAAAACCCGGTTCCCTTTCGGACCCCCCCCGGACCCCCCCCGGTGGGTTGGTAAACCCCCCTACCGTCCCCCCACGGTCGACGACTCCCGAGTCGGTGGTTGCTGTCGGGGCGGGTGGGGACACCATGCGCATCGCGCAGAACTACAACCCCGCCACTGCGGAGATCGCCGTGAGTGATGCGGAGGTCGAGGCGGCCGGGGTGTTCTTGGCGAACCTGCCGGGGCGGTGGGCGTGTGGTGCCGAGGACATCGCGAAGTACGCCCGCCTGGTTGCCGAGTCGGTGAAGCGCTGGGGCTGGCCACTCGGTGAGGAACTGGAAGCCCGCCTCACGGACATGACCGGCACGAGTCAGAAAATCCGTGGCCACTACCCCCGGGTCATCCCGGCCCGGCTGAAGCGGCTGCCGCTGTACGCGGCCTTCAAGCGGGGAGACGTTGCTGCGGTCTCCGGGCAGGGGCAGCGGCCTCCGCTCGAGGGCGCGTGCCCGAATCACCCGCACCGTTTCGCGGCGCAGTGCCTGCCGTGCCAGGCCGACGACGACCACGACGTACGGGCTGAGCGTTCCGCCCGGCAGGTCCCGGACGAGGCCATCGCGGCGGCGCGTGCGTTCATCGGGTCTGGGAAGACCCGGGGGCGCCAGGGCGAGAAGACTCCGCGCAGTGAGGCGAGGGCGCGCCGGCAGTCCGTGGCCATGCGGTCTGCTCAGGCTGAGGCGGAGGCCGAGGAGAACCGGCTCAAGGCAGCGGCGCTCCTGCGGGCCGACGCTGCGGGTGTGCTGGGTTCCGGCGTCATTCCGGACCAGATCGACCGGATGGACACCGCACAGCAGCGGTGACCACCCGCGGCCTGCCCCCACATGCGTGCGGGGCGTCCGTTGCACCGGACGCCCCGCTGCGCCCCCTGCCAGCTCTGACCGATCAGGAGTGCACGTGACCACCGTAGAGGCCAGCGCCTTCACCGACTCGCATGACTACGACCACGACGCCGGATCCGGCGTGCGTGGCTTCGACCGGGTGCCGCCGCAGGACATCGATGCCGAGCAGTGCGTGGTCGGCGCCATGCTGCTGTCCAAGGACGCGATCGGCGAAGTCGTCGACACCCTCACTGCGGCCCACTTCTACAAGCCCGCTCACGCCATCGTGTTCGCGACCGTGCTGGACCTGTACGGGCGCGGGGAGCCCGCCGACCCGATCACCGTGGCGGCCGAACTGGTCAAGCGCGGCGACCTCACCCGGGCCGGCGGCGCCCCGTACCTCCACACCCTCGTCCAGGCCGTGCCCAGCGCCGCGAACGCGACCTACTACGCCGCCATCGTCCACGGCCTCGCCCGCAAGCGCCGCCTGGTCGAAGCAGGCACAAAAATCATGAACCTCGGATACGGCGACGGCGACGCCGACGAGGCCGCCGACGCGGCCGGCGCCGAATTCAACGCCGCCGTCGACATCAAGGACGACACCGCCAGCTTCCGCCCCCGTGAGCGCTCCGCATCCCTGATGGACCGTCTCGAAGCCCGCAGCCGCGGCGAAGTCACCCGGGGCGTACCTACAGGCCTCGTCGACCTGGACGCCCTGACCAACGGCTTCCACGGCGGCCAGGTCATCGTCGTCGCCGCCCGCCCCGCGATGGGCAAGTCCACCCTCGCCGTGGACTTCCTGCGCGCCGCCACCATCAAGCACAACTACTCCGGCGCCCTGTTCAGCCTCGAGATGGGCGGCGACGACATCCACGAACGCATCGTGTCCGCCGACGCCAAGGTCGGCTTCCATAAAATGCAGACCGGCGACCTCAGCGAAGAGGACTGGGCCCGCCTCGGCCGCAGCGTCCAGCGCCTGGAAGAAGCCGACCTGCACATCTTCGAAGACGCCAGCCTCACCGCCACCCAGATCAAGGCCCACTGCCGACGCCTCCAGCAACGCGGCGGACTCGACATCATCGCCGTCGACTACCTCCAGCTCATGCAGTCCACCGGCCGCCGGGCAGAGAACCGGCAGGTCGAGGTCTCCGAGATGAGCCGCCAGTTCAAACTCCTCGCCAAAGAACTCAACATCCCCGTCGTGCTCCTGTCCCAGCTCAACCGCGGCCCCGAACAGCGCACCGACCACAAGCCCGTCGTCTCCGACCTGCGCGAGTCCGGATCCATCGAGCAGGACGCCGACATGGTGATCCTGCTGCACCGCGAGGACGCCTACGACAAGGAATCACCCCGAGCCGGCGAAGCCGACCTCATCATCGGCAAGAACCGCAACGGACCGACCGCGACCATCACCGTCGCCTTCCAAGGCCACTACAGCCGCTTCGTCGACATGAGCAAGACCTGAGGCGACGATCTTGTAGGGTCTCAAATTTCGTGTCGGAATCTCCCGGTCGATGTCGGACGGAAGTCGGATCCGACATCGACCGTGAGACACCACAGTTCAGCGGGGCGCGGTGCCTGCAGGGGTGCCGGGGGTTTCGTAGGGTCGCTTGGCTGGCAGAAGGGGTGGAGGAGCATGCGGGTCGCCATTGACGGGGCACACATCGGAAGCCAGGCGGACCTGCACCGGGTTCTTGCCGGGCCTCTGGACTTCGGTTCGTACTACGGGTACAACCTGAGCGCCCTGTGGGACCGTCTGAGCAGGGATGTCGAGCGCCCGGTCGAGATCGTCTGGGAGAACGCTGCAGTCAGTCGTGGCCGCATGGGCGATGAAGCGTTCGAGGCGATCGCGTCCGTCCTGGTCCGAGCTGCCGCGGAAGACGAGTCGAACGCGCCGGACAAGAGGCTCACCATGCGTTTCACCTGATGTGGAGTCCAGCAGCGAGCGGTCACACTTCGTTGAGACGGGTCAAGCGGGTCGAGCCGCCGCAAGCGTCCGGCGCCGCCATCGACTTCCGACACGGAGCTGAGACGCTGCGCGTCCGACACAGGGTGAGACGGCGGGCGGGGCCGCAGGTCACAGCCTCGGCGTCCGACACGAGCCGCGGGACCCTACAGATCTCCGTCGCCAGACGCCCGCGAAGCCCGCTGCGCGCCTCGCTCGCCGACGATCTCCACCCCGAAGCCCTCCGGGTTGACCAGGGTGGAGATCGTCGCCCAGTGGCCCGCATGGGCGATCTTGTCGATGGGGCCCTGCACACCCAGGGTCGGAGCGGAACCCCAGCCGCAGCGCATACCTGATGCGGAGTACGTATATGCCCAGTACAGAGCAGACGTTGCGGCTCACGGTCGCCGCCCTGATGCGCATGACCGGCGAGCGCCAGGCCGACCTCGCCCGGGGCCTCGGCCTGAGACAGCCTCAGATCAGCCGCAAGCAGGCCGGCACCGCCGTATGGACCCTCACCGACGTGGACCTGCTGTCCGCCCACTACGGCATCCCCGTCCCCGACCTCCTCGCCGGAGTCGACCGCGCCATCCACTGCCTGCCCACCCGCCGCTACGCGCCCGCACCAGGCGCCGCTCAGCTCACCATCAGCCCATGAACTCATCCGTGATTTGGTTAATGAACGGGTTAAAAAATTGGGCTAAGTAATGCTAGTGTTCGAGGTGGAGGTAGTGATGGCATCTGAGGAAGAGTTGTTCGCGAACATTGACGCACTGTTGGCGGAGGAGCCGCAGTTGCCGCCGCCGGCGGAGCGGGCCCGGCTGCGTGAGGCCGCCGGTATCACCCAGGCCCGTCTGGCGCAGGCGTTGAAATCGACGACGCAGACGGTGAAGAACTACGAGAACGGCCGGAGCGAGCCGAAGTCGCCGCGCTTGGAGGCGTATCAGCGGCTGTTGAACGGGTGGGCGGCGAAGTACCCCGCCCATCAAGCACCCGCCGCCCCGGCCCCGGCGGTCGCGCCACAGGCGCCGGTGCCGCAGACGTTCACCGGCCCGGCCGCCCCTGAGCCGGAGGTGGAGGCCGCAGCCCCCGTGGAGGTTCCGACCGCCCCTGCCATCCCGGTCGGGCGTCCGGCGACGTCGTCCCGTCGTCCGGCGGCGAAGAAAGCCGCGGCCCCGGCCGTGGATCCGCGGTTCCCGCACGGTCCGCTCGCCGTGCTGGACGGCGACGGCTCCGCCTTCGGTGTCGACGGGATTGTTCTGGACTGCCCTGCCAGTACGGTGCCGGAGCTGGTGGAGTGGACCCTGCGCGAGTCCGGTCTCGGCGCTGGCAAGCTCAACCGCTACGGCAAGGACTCCGACCCCCTGATCGTCCTCACCGCCGCCGCGGCGGTGAAGTTGGGGCTGCCGGAGCGCCTGGATGGCCATGAGCAGCGCCGTTCCCTGCGTCTGCCCGAGGATCATCCGGTGGTCAAGCAGGTGGTCAAGGCGAAGTGGCAGCTGACTCAGCGAGGGTTCGGCCCGTGGGCCCGCATCTACCGCAAAGCGCAGGGCCGCGACCGGCAGTGCGTGCAGCTGGCGATCCTGTCCTGGGACGCCCTCGACGAACGCTCCTGGCCCGGGGTCGCGGACATGGAGCCGGCCGACATCGCCCGCGTCCTGGGCACCTACGCCGCCCGGGTCACCACCCCGCGCGGCTCCACCGCCGTCTCCGGCCTCGAGTTGATGACCGCCATGCGCCCGCCGACGAAGGCCGTGCAGGACCCGGAGACCGGGAACTGGGTCTCCGGCCACAACGCGGGCTCGCTCGGGACGGAGCCGATGGATCCTGCGCCGCCGGAGGCCACCCCGGAACACCCCGTCGTCGTCAGCAGTGGCTGGACCGGCGGCTTCCTCAACGAAGAGGCGTACCAGTGGGTGCGGCCGGTTCAGACGCTGTCCGATGAGGAGTGCACGCTGCCGTTCGCGGTCGGCCTCGACCTGAACACAGCGTTCCTCGCCGCCGCGGCCCGCCTGGTCGTCGGCCTTAGCGGCCCCGACCACTTCCACGCCCCGACGTTCAACCCGAAGATCCCCGGCTCGTGGCTCGTCGACCTCTCCCACATCGACCTGGACCCGCGCCTGCCGTCCCCGTTCATGCCGGACGGCTCCCGCCCGACGGGCCCGGCTTGGTACCAGACGCACACCGTCGCCTACGCCCAGGAGCTCGGCCACAACGTCACCCCGATCGAGGCGTACCTGCGACGGGAGACCGGCGCGTACCTGGACCCCTGGCACGACCGGCTGCGCACCGCGTACGTCGACACCCTCGCCGACCTCGGTGTCACCAAGGACCTGTCGGACGCCGAGTTCCTCGCCGCGATGGAGCAGCACAAGCAGGCCGATCCGGCGCTGGCCGCCGTCCTGTCCGCCATCAAGGCCACGGTCAAGGGCGGGGTCGGCAAGCTCCGTGAGCGTCCCCAGGGCAAGTCCTACAAGCAGGGTGAGACGTGGCCGGCCCTGGCGCGGCCGACGTGGCGTCCGGACATCCGGGCCGCGGTCATCTCCAAGGCCCGGGTCAACATGCACCGCAAGCTGAACAACATGGTCAAGCTGACCGGCCTGTACCCGCTGGCCGTCCTGTCGGACTGCGTCGTCTACCCGAGCCCGGGTGAATCGCCTCTGGACTTCCTTCCCTACGCCACCTCGGGGAAGCCGCAGCCGGGCGGGTTCCGTCTCGGGCCGACACCGGGTCTGGCGAAGCTGGAGGGCGTGCAGTCGATGCTGTGGGCGGTCGACCTGATGGAGAAGGGCCTGAACCCGGCCCGCCACATCAAGGGCGGCGACGCCGTCCTGGACGAAGGGGAGTAGCCCCGTGGGGGAGATCGACGACGCGATCGAACGCGCCGACCGCGAGGCGTTCACCAAGGACCCGCCCAAGACTCTCAAGGGTCAGATCGGGTTTTTGCTCAAGCAGCTCGGCAGCGCGAAGGCGGTGGCGCAGGAGCTCGGTGTCACCGCCGACAGCGTGAACCGCTACCGGCGCGGTGCCCGCAAGCATGCCCGGGTCGACGTCGCCGCGAAAATCGACGACGCGGTCCGGGCCCGCTGGCAGCCGCTGGTCCGCAAGCGCCGGCAGAAGCAGGCCGCTGCCTCGGGCGGCATCACCGTGGAGACCAGGGCCCGCTTCGGCTACTCCGCTGCGGTTGGTACGACGGACGACGGACGGTTCCGGCGCCTCACCGTGCACCTTCCCCCGACGTACGCGCAACGTCTCTTCGACGCCCGCAACACCGGCGCCAGCGACCAGCAGATGCGCGGAATCATCGCCGAAGGATTCAAAGACGTCTATTTCCAGGACGGCGGAAACCGCGCCCTCGGAATCTCAGACGTCGCCATCAACGATATTGATTACCTGGACCTGGATTACTAGAAACCAGCTACACGGCCTCGCGAATGAATGCCCCTCCGCAAAGCGTCCAGAACCGCCTGAGGCTTGCCGAGAGGGGCATTCTCTTCCTCGATGTCGATGTCCCCTATGCCGTGAACAAAAATCAAGTGCTGTGCGCAGAGGGCGGTCCCCTGCCACGTCGTCACAGCACGAACCCAACTCGCTTCACGGATGCATTCGGCACACCAACCGAGCGGCGGAACGGGTCGCGTGTCCTCTGAGGTAGTCATCCCGGGACCCTAGCGGCGAGCACCGACAACGCACCCTGCGCCTCGAGCCGTTGACCATACGATCACCAGCTATGAGCACACCGCGCAGACCGTTGGGACACGGCCCTCAAGCGCAGCCACAGGCCACCCCGCCGGGCACGACCGCCACCCGGCGGGTCCGCGCCACCCAGGCCGACATCGAGGCTGCCCCGCTGTACCGGCCGGGCGGCCTTGACACGCTTGACCAGCTCCGCGCCCGCGGCGTCCTGGGCACCAGCACCCCGCCCGCCTAACAGGCGGACCTACGCCGCTTCGTACCGGTGCGCCCGACCGCCCCGCCACTGCACCCACACCGGGTCGTCGAGCAGCTGCTCGGAGTCGGGCAGGCCGGCCCGGCGTAGAAACTCGACCACGTCGTGGTCGTCGTGGGCCAGGCCGACGATCTGACCCTGGATGGTGACCCGCCGGCCCCCGGTCACAGACGGTCGGTGGATCACTATCGGCACGCTCATACCCCCAGGGTGCGCCCGCGTACCGCACAGGGCATCTGCCTGGTCAATAGTCGTCGGGTGTGGTGTTGCTGGCACCGCATGACCAGCAGTCCCACTGGCTGGGTAGCTCGTAGTGCGTCGTCGTCCAGAAGCCCTTGGGGCGGCCCTGGAGCACGTTGGTCTCCCAGCAACTCCAGCAGTCGAACTCGAAGTCCTCCATGAGCCAAGGATGACGACCCAGGCCGCAGCCAGGGCCCGATTCCGCAACCTCGCACCCGCGAGAGAGAGCACCGCAAGCAAGGCGGGCAAGCCCAGGACCGGCCCGGCTCTGAGGCGTCTCATGGGCCCGCGGGGGGTTGCACCCACGGTTGCTCCCATCGTTGTCTCCATAGGGGGATTCAGGGTTGCACCGGAGGTAGGACCGGAGGTGTGAACCCCACTTTTCAAGATCGCATCGTTTCCCCAGGTCAGACCCTATGGGCAAGCCGATCTTGCACACCGACACCTCTTTCACGCGATAGCCGTGAAGAGGTGAGAGGGGTCCCGGACCGTCGTCGGCGGCGCAAAGCCGCAGCTGGCCTGCCGGGCCGGCCGACCACCGCGAGGTCTCTGACTCCCTTACCGATGAGTGACACCGGCGGGCTACCTAGTGAGCGAGGAGCGCGGACCGCCGCGCTGTGCCGCCTGAGATGCGATACCGACAGGGCTTGCGCCGCTTGGTGGCGCCTCCTTCATCGTGCAGCCCACCACCCCGCAACCCAACGTCTGTGAGCCCGCTCTACGCCCCGACCGTGGCCGGTCGGACCGATTGAGCGGTCCCGGAGCGCGGGCTGTGACCCCGCGCTCAGCCCGAGCGCCTCACCGAAACGAGAACCGTCGTGCCCACGACCACCCTGATCGTCTTCGCCCTTGTCCTGTTCGTCGCACTGCTCCTGGTCCTCGTGTCGGGGCTTGTCCTGGTCGGCCTGGCGTATGTCACCCACCGCCACCCCCGCCTGGAGAAGCCCCTGGGCGTCGCGGGCTCGTTCGCCGGCGTCTTCGTCGCGGCTGTCGCGGTCCTGGTCGCCGTCGTCGCCCTCGCAGCTCAGTGATGCGTAGAGCTGTGCGGGTGGGCCCGTCCATCTAGAGCGACGCCCGACATGACAAATTCGAACAGGCGTGCAATGATCGCCAAGGTTTCAAAAAACAGCCCTCATACCAGGTACGGTCCTTGAAACCGACCCTGGGAGGGGATGTAGTGACTGGCAGCGAAGCGCACGAGGTTGCCACCCGGCTCAAGCAGCTCGGCGTGGACAAGAAGCTATTCGAAGGTGTGCTGGACCGGGCCGTTGCTGAGGCCAAGATGTGCACCGAGTTCGACGCGCCGGCGATGGCAGGCATCACGTTCTGGAGCAGGACCAACCGGTTCCTCGCAGAACACCTGACTGACCCGGCAAATCGGGATCCGATCTGGAAGTACACCGCACGAGACAGCATCCTGCGCGTCGTCCACCCCTCGGGGAGCCACGCCATCACCGCCGTCAGCGGCTCAGGAGGCGTCGCCGACCTCGACTGCTCGGTCCGCTCCAAGAACCCCAAGGGCCGGGTCATGGCGCAGCTGGTCGAGAACAACACGAAGTACGAACGCAGCGGCCAGGGAGTCTTCAGCTCCCGCGATGAAGTCGAGTTCGGCGGCGAACTCGACTCCATGCCCCTGTGGTTCCTGCTCTATGAACGAAACGCAGAAGGCAAGCTGTCCGCAGAACTTTCCCTCCCCAAGAAAATGGAGGGAAAATACGTGAACGAGTGGAGTGAGCGCATTCCACTCTTCATCCGCACCGACCCGGGCCTCGACATCGCCCTCCTGGACGCGCCCGACGACGGCGACGACCTGGACTTCGAGGTCAGGAAGACCGACTAAGCACGACGGGAGCTGGGGAAAGTGTTCACCCCCGAAAGACTGGTACTCGCACGCAAACGACGGCGCATGACGCTCGCGGCACTGTCCCGCGAATCGGGCTTCTCTGCCCAGAGCATCACGGCGTTCGAGAATGCACGCAAGACCCCGTCCGAGGAAACACTTTCCTCACTCGCCGCGGCCCTCCGCTTCCCCATGTCCTTCTTCTACGCGCCACCAGCTCCAGACATGGTCCCCGGCGCCGTCAGCTTCCGCGCCCCCTCGAAGATGAGCGCAGCTGAACGCGACAGCGCTCTCAGCTGCGGCTCCATCGCCGCCACCCTGAACCACTGGCTCGAAGAGCACTTCACCCTCCCCGAACCAGATGTCCCCACCTACGGTGACCTGACGCCTGAGACTGCGGCCGAGCAGGTCCGCGCCGACTGGGGCCTTGGCGAAGCGCCGGCCCCCAACATGGTCCACCTCCTCGAAGCGCACGGGGTACGCGTCTTCTCCCTCGCCCCCGACTGCCTGGACGCGGACGCCTTCTCCACCACCCGGCACGGCACCCCCTACATCCTGCTCAACACCCGTAAGACCGGGGAACGAGGCCGCTTCGACGCCGCCCACGAACTGGGCCACCTCGTCCTCCACAGCGGCTACCAAACTCCCCGCGGCCCTGCCGCCGAGACAGCCGCCGACGCCTTCGCCTCCGCCTTCCTCATGCCGAAGGCAGGCATGCTCGCCCAGCAAGTCAACAACGCCTCAGTCGAGCGCATACTGAGCGCAAAGAGGCGCTGGGGAGTATCCGCGATGGCCTTCTCCTACCGCCTGCGGACCCTGCAGCTCCTCTCCGAATGGCGTTTCCAGCAGACCGCCAAGCAGCTTGCGCAACTCGGCTACCGCAAAGGCGAACCCGGCTCCACCATGGTCCGGGAGAACAGCAAGCTGATCTCCAAGGTCTTCGAAGCGCTACGAGCGGACAAAGTCCCCGTCAGCGAACTGGCGAAAGCAGTGCACATCTACCCCGAAGAGCTCAACCACTACGTCTTCGGCCTCGCCCCCATCAGCTTCCGAGGCGGCGAGCAGAAGAGCGCGCCCGCACGCCCTGCCCTCTCACTCGTACGGTGACCTGCCTCAGCGGTCACCGACGATGAAGCAGGCCCGTTCGTAGAGTTCGTCGAACGTGATGACCTCGACGTCCTGGACGGATCGCCTGTACTGCTCGAAAGAGGCGATCTTCTCAGGGTTACCCGCATTGCGTTCCGTGAGCTGACGAAGATTTCCGATCACCAGCACCTGTTTGGGGCGGACGGTGGCGACCTCGATATCGGTCGGGGCGCCACTGTCTTCGTAGAGCGTGTGCAGCTCACCTGCGACCTGACGAAGGGCCTTGTGCGCGGTCTTCTGCACCTGCGCCACGGCGCCGACAACTTCCTTGGATACTTGGTAGACGTCCGGAAGCCGGTACGGTGTGGCTGCCAGCAGAGGCGTGAGATGAGTCTTGATCTCGCAGAGCAGCAGGCTGCTGATGAATCCCTTGGAGCGCATGACAGCGTCACTGCGCTTCCCGGCGCCGGTGAAGATGTTGGCCCCGGTTGTGAACCGCTCCAGCTTCCCGCCGTTCAACGGTTCGCAGGCGACGAGGTTGAGACCGTAGCCGAAGATCCAAGGATTCTCTTCGAAGAGCTTCTGCCACACGGCCTCCGGGCCTGCCGCACTTTTGCGCTCCTGCTCGAAGTACTCCTGGTCGGTCAGCAGACTGAGCTGTTTCCAACCTGACGGGAGGTTAGACGGGCGGCCCCGGCAGCGGACATGAAGAAAGCCCCTGGTAGACGGGTTCACGACCAAGATCACCAGTCCGCCAGGAGCCTTCGCGTGCTTGTCTACCCGTCCGGCATCGATCTGTCCAGCCGCACCCTGCAGCACCTCTCCGGTCTCCTCGCAGGTCACCGCCGTCGAATCGGCTCCCGATGGCGTCGCCTGACCTGCGGCCGGCAAGCCCTGCTCGTCTTGGCGCACCTTCGCTGCGGCGACACCTACGCCCGCCTTGCAGCAGGTTTCCGCGTCGGGATAGCGACGGTCTACCGATACATACGCGAGGCCGTCGACCTCCTGGCCGCTCAGGCACCAACGCTGGAGCAGGCGATGCGGACCGTGCGGAGGAAGGCGTACGTGATCCTCGACGGCACCGTGCTGCCGATCGACCGCATCGCTGCCGACCAGCCGTATTACTCGGGGAAGAAGAAGCACCACGGGATGAACGTGCAGGTACTCGCGGATCCAGCCGGCCGTCTGATCTGGGCTTCGGACGCGCTGCCCGGGGCAGTACACGATCTGACCGCGGCCCGGACCCACGGCATTCCCGCCGCTCTCGCCGCCGATGGCATCAAGTGCTGGGCGGACAAGGCGTATCAGGGCGCAGGTCCTGCTGTCCGCGTCCCGTTCCGTGGCAAAGGTCTGCGCGGTTGGCGCCGGCGTCACAACCGCGATCACGCCAAGATCCGAAGCCTCGGCGAACGAGCCATGGCCACCCTCAAATGCTGGCGGCTCCTGCGGAAGCTCCGTTGCAGCACCACCCGGATCACCACCGTCGTCCGCGCCGTCATCGCCCTCGAACTCGCCACCTGATCAAGATGGAAAAGGCTCACTGTGAAATCGCTGGAGTTGCGCCTTGCGATTGCTGATCAGCCGGATGTCTTCCTCGGTGAGGCCACCCCCGATGACGCTCTTGACGGCTTCCAGGAGCGTCGTGCGCTCCTGGCCGGCCAGGAGCCTGACCAACTCGGCTTCGTCGTCGACGACCAGCCGCCGACTGCTTTCGGGGAATTCCATTCCGGAGCAGCCCTGTAGGAAGTTGATGACCTTCCAGAAATTTTCGTGGGCATCCTTGATGTCGACGAGGGCTTTCACTACGTGAGAAGTCTCGGTGCCGGGAATGGTTTCAAAAAGCGCAGTCTTCGCAGCCTTGGTCTTGTCCTTCTTCCACAGTTTTATTCTGGGTGAAAGGACGCTGTCCTTGTTGATGAGGGTGACCTGACACAACGTGGCGACGCGCGGCCGGTCGTCGAGGAGGAAATCGGTGATCAGCCGAGCCTTGCGGGTGTCGTAGAAGTAGGGAAAGTCCTCACCACGGATTTCTAGGTCCGAGAAGTCCTGTTCAGTGACGTTGAACTCCGTTGTGGGAAGAAGGATACGCAGGCGCCTCGACATGGGAGCGTCATGCTCGGCTGCCTGATCCCTCCAATCTTCTGATACCGACGGCAACGGACCGGGATCGCCGTCGACCACGAGCGACTGGATGTCTGCGCGCTGAAGGCGGGCGAGGACGGTTTGCAGCCGTGCCCAAATCGTGTCGGTGATCGTCGCAGTAAACGACGGAAGCAGCACAGAAGGCACTGTGAGGACGGCTTCGTAGGTGGCGTCCGTCCACGAGTTACCGGCCATGGGGTGGAAGAAACCGCCGTCATGGCGCAGTGTCAAAACAGACATGCGCACCAGGTCGCGGGCGGCATCTTCACCTTCCCTGTCGAGCAGACCGTAGGTCTGCCCGAGAACGAGGTCGAGCTTGCCGGCGTCATCGTCCCCCAGCGGCAGTGCAACCAACGGTTCGGTGGCTTGAACAGCAGCTGGTGTGTAAATGGGGCGACCCGAGAGGTACTCGAAGGGACGCAGGGCCCAGCCATCCGGCCCCAGGATGCGATTCAACTGTTCTACATGCCGAGATGAGTGATCACCGTCTGGTTGCGTCTCCGGGTGCACGAAGCGCGCCAAAAACGCGAGAAAGTCATCATCAGTGCCATCCGAAATCCGAAAATTCGGATAGCTGAAAACCCAGTCGTCAGGCCAGTCGTTTTCGTTTCTTATTCTGTGTTGGGTGATTTCTTCGCGTGCGGTTCTGAACCGTGAATTTGTCGAGCCGAGAGCATCCAGGTCATACAGTGACTGCAGAAAAACGACTTCGTTGAGCCGACCCCACCAAGGTCTGCCATCGCCGTTGAGATACTCGAAGGCTTCCCGTCGCGTGAGTGACGTGATCCTCTGCGTGCTGTGTGGCGCCGACAAGGCGACGAACTGCGTCATGCCCCAAGGATGAACGTCTATCGGCTCCCTTGTTCGGACAATTGAACATCTGGCCCCTCGACATCTCGCCGCACGTCGCATCTGGTGGGAGGCGCAGCAGGAGTAGTGGGGGAACCCCTTCAGCAGGCGCCAGACCCGGGGGCATTGCCAGGCCGTCTACGCCCTGCACCAACGTCCCGGGCCGGGGTTACGGGGCGGGTGTGTAGGTGACAGTGGTGTCGCCGCAGTCCTCCGCGGTCCCGAGGAGCGCCTGGCGCTCGTTCTCGTCGACGGCCAGGTCCCAGCGGAGCTTCGTCGCGACCCAGGTCGCGGCGTAGGTGCAGTGGTAGGTCCCGTCGGTGGGCATCCACTGTGCGGGGTCCTTGTCTGACTTGGACCGGTTGGAGGCGGCCGAGACAGCGATCAGCGTGTCGGGGCTGTCCTGGTCGTTCGCATAGGCCTCGCGCCGCTCCGCGCTCCACGGTGTCTGCTCGGAGTCGAACACCTCAGCCAGCGGCACGAAGTGGTCGACGTCGAGTCGGCCTGCGTCTGTCACCACCAGGTTGTCGTAGGCGCTGCGCCACGATCCTCCGGTGAGCTTGCAGCCGGCCGCGACAGCGGGTGCTTCGACAGCCTCGGCGAGGATGACTTCTCGGCGGGTGTCGCAGCCGTCGGTGGCGTTCAGGCCGCGGTTCCAGTGCTTGTACAGGGTTCGCTGGTAGCCCTCGCGGTGTTCTGCGGCGACCGGGAGCCGGTCGATCGCATCGAACAGCGGCAGCGCCATCCGGACACTGGGTGCGCCGGCGGGAGGCTGGGCCGGGGCGTAGGAGGTGAAGGGCAGCTCCTCCACCGGCGTGGGCACCATCACGGCGCCAGCGGGGCACGACGTCGCGAGCAGGGGCAGGGCGGCGAGGGCGAGCGCGGGCAGACCACGCCGCATCAGGGAGATCATCACAGGACGTGGTGTAGCAGCCGCCCCTCGCCGCACACAGCGGTCATGACGGCCCCTCACCCGATCGCGGGCACGGGTTCACCTGAAGAAACGGCACACCGAGTGAACGTCGGGACTGTGCTGGATTCGTCGAATTCGAAGCCCGGCTGTCGGTGGGTGCGTGAGACTGTCCCCGTGTTTACGATCGCTCTTGTCGGCGTGCTTTCCCCGTGGTTGGTCCTGGTCGGGATGCTTCTGCTCCTCATTCCTGGACCGATTCAGCGCTGGGGGTCTGCTTCTTGGGAGCGCTTCGAGCGCTGGCGCGCCGACTCGGGGGTGCGCCGCGCTGCTCCACTGTTGACTCAGATGCTGCTGCTGCCGCCTCGAATCCACGATCGTGTTGGCGGTAACGGATTGGCGCCTTCGTACGTCGTGCGCTGGTGGCGCGCTCTGCCTGTAGCAGGGTCGATCAAGACACTCCGGTTTGCCGTACTGCTGTTCATCGTGCTGCACGTCGAGGACATGGCCGACTGGGAGCATCTGCGGTGGAGCGCCGATCCGGGACCACAGTCCGGCTTGGTACAGGAACTGCTCAGCGGCTTCGCGGCTCTACCGACGGCGGTCCTCCCTTGGGACTCTTCCGCGATCGGCAGGGTCACGAAGCTCCTGTTCTGGGCCTTGATCCTGACCGCTGAAGTGCGGCTCATCAAGAGTACGAACCTCATCGGCTCTGGCAGGGGCGCGACACTTTCCGCCTACGACCTCGAGGGCCTCACTAAGTACGCGGACAGGGAGAGTGCCCGCGCGGAGGATCGACGCTGCTGGCCGGTCGTTGCCCTGCTGACGGTCGCAGCCCAGTGCGCGGTCGTTCTCCGCCGGTGGGAGGAAACCCAGCCGGACTGCCAGATCCCGCGAGTCTCCGTTCAACCGGTCGAGCGCGCCATCTGGAGGGCTCACCGCACCCGTCGCGCCAGAGCCAGACGGCACAACGAGCACCAGTTCAAGGCACATGCCGCACTGGTAGTGGGCGCGCTACGGAAGGCCGAAGCCCGGCAGGACTCCGACCCAGGCCGCGCCCTTGAAGACCTCACCGTGATGCTGCTGACAATTGCCGAACGCTACGCCGAGGGGCGTATCGACGACCTCCTCGACGCAGATCAATTCGCCGATGTGGTTCCAGCCGCACCGAGGGAGCGGATCCGAGGGGTCGTGGTGGGGCTTACCGTCGTACTGGTGATGGCTGGTGCGGCCGTACTCGGATTGCCCGAGGCTGCCCTCATCCCTCTGCTGCCGGTGGTGGTCGTGTTCGTAGCTGTCGTCTTCAACCGGGGCCGAGTTCCAACCGTGGGACAGTTCACCGATTTGATCATTCCTCGGTGAAGTGGGACAGCCCTTAGGTTCCTGGATATTGCCCTTTTCACCTTTTCACAGACTGCGGCGCGCAATCAGAGAGGTGGTGTCCGACGACCCCAAGCTCTACACAGCTAGGCGTTGTGATGCATGTTGGTATCAGAGGTTCTCCCTTGAGGCTGACACATGGTCTGATTCCCGCCCGTACGCATGGCTCATAGGGTAGGCTGACGGGGTATTGGCGAACGCGAGTAGTCGGTTTTCGATGATGAGGATGGGTTCGGGTGGAGCGCAGCGGAGCCCGTCACTGCGGTAGGGCCGGCACCCAATCGGACCGACGGCCCGTCACATTCGTTGTCGGGGTACTGGCTAGGATTCCCAAGCCCTACACAGGCCCGCACGTGATGCACCCTCACCCCGTAGCCAGCCTAGGAGGACCCGCTTGCGGGGACTCCCACAATTCGCGCTTGCGCGAATTGCGTTCCGTTCAGAATTCCGTTTACGGAATTCATTCCGGCGCTTGCGCCGGAATCCGAATTGCGCTTGCGCAATTTGTGCTCTATGCAGCGGCTTGCCGCTGCAT